>JBJEYK010000217.1:0-4827 GCA_051886775.1 Candidatus Ventricola sp.
GATGATCATGAAGGGCATCACGCCAAACAATTATGATTATATCGGAAAGCTCTCCAGGCAGTCAAAAGCCATTTCTCAAAAACCCGCCAGAGGTTCTTTGGCAGTTTTTCACGCATGTGCCGGCAGGTACGGGGCGAAACGCATCCGCCGCTCCAGGGTGCCCCAAACTGCCAGGCATTTGGGGTTCACTCTCTTCACATGCTTAAGCTCCGCGGACTATGCCCTCGCTTCGCCGCGTCAAAGCAAAGGCTTCAGGGGTTTTCCGTCATTCCGCCGCGCCGACCGTCAAGGAAATATGAAGGAGAGCATCACGCTGATGCGCCGGCCTGTGCGCCGGCATCAGCGTGACGCTCTCCCATCCATTTGTCAGCCATCCGTGAAGCTGCAATCCATCACGCTTCCGCCGAAGTCAGACTCAGAGGGAATTGCCCGATTGGGCTGGACTGGACGGCCTTGCCTATCGGCTCTGCTGTGCGTTTATCCCTTTGCTGTTTGCCCGCTTGCTTCTGTCATGGATTTGCGCTTTTTCAGTACCTTCTGACGCTTCTGCTTCGCCGGGGATAACCGGCAGGCTCTGCCGGCGCGAAGAATTCTCCGATAAAGCTCAGGAATCCCTCAGGCTGACGGGCGCGCTCGCCATCTGCGTCGAAGGTCTCAAGCAAGGACCCTTATCCCTCGCCCTGCCTGTCCCGCCTGTTTCCATCTTGATCGCCATGGTCGCCATGGTCGCCATGGTCGCCGTGATCGCCGTGGTGGCCGTGGCGTCCGTGGTCGCCATGACCGCCGTGGTCGCCGTGGTCGCCGTGGTCGCCGTGATGGTGATGCCTGTTGCGATGGCCTTCCCCATCAGCATCACGATCAGGCAGCGCCCCGGTTCGTGCGTATTCTCTTCCCCTCTCACACCGCACCTCGTTCAGCGCGCAATGTCTCCCGCATCCCGGGCAAACTTCACTGCTCATCCATTCATTCTCCTTTCGTTCACCATTCTCACTGGCCATTGCGATCCCAAAGGTGATTGATCGCATATCCTGCATATGCCGTTTATCTGAAGACTGCGGAATCATTTTGCCAACCGCATGACCATGTTGTATATGACATCCTTCGCCATGAAAATCTTGTATTCGTTCTTGCTCATGGCAAAGGCGTTCTTCATGGCGATTTCTCCGGCCTGCGTCGCCACCTCCGGCGTCGGCTTTTTCCCTTTCAGATAGGCCTCAACCTCCGGCAGTGCATACGGCACAGGCGCAACCCCGCCCATGACCAGATGTGCCTTTTGAATCACGCCGTCTTCTGTCCTGACATCGCTGGCAAGCGACACAAGCGCGAAGTCAATCGCATCGCGCACACGGCGCTTATCATAGTGGTTTTCCCCCTCCGCCTGCGGGATCCGGATTTCCTTGACCAGCTCGCCCGGATGGAGCACCTGCTGTACGGTCAGATTCGAGGTGAACAGCTCCGCCGCCGGGAGCACGCGCTCCGTGGTCACGATCTGCGCCCCGAGCATGACAAGCACCGGCGTGATGTCCGAAGGGCTGACCGCATAGCACGCGCAATGCAGGCAGCGCTTTGCCTCACGGGTCGCTGTGTGCATATCCAGCGACGCCTCATCCTCGTCCGTCAGGGTGCGTTCCGCCGCCGGCTTCATGGCCAGGCGGCTTGCCTGCGTCTGCTCGATGCCCGCCACATCAAAGCGCGTAAAGCGTTCCTTCTGCTCGTCGCGCGCCCTGTACTCCGTACCCAGGTCGCGATTGATGCTCTGTGCCGCCGAGCGTCCCGCGCGAATCGCGCGAATCGCCAGATTCGGCCCGGTAACGGCATCGCCGCCCGCATAATAGCCCTCCGCTGCCGTTTTGCCCGACTCCACGTCCGCGTCGATCAGGCCGCGCTGCGTCTTGAGCTGATCCGCCATCTGGCCGAGGAAGCCGACATCCACACGCTGCCCGGTGGCCAAAATGATGAAGTCGGAATCCAGCGTCATGATATCGCTTTCATCATATCGGGGATTGAACCGGCCGTTCTCGTCGCGCACGCTGAGGCATCGCTTCGCCCTCAGCCCTGCAACCCGTCCGTTTTCGTCCGTCGCCACTGCGCCAAGGCCCCAGCCGTTGTACATGACAACGCCTTCCTCCTCCGCCATGGCGATTTCCTCGGCGGACGCAGGCATCTCTGCGCGCTGCTCCAGGCATACGAGCTTCACATTTTTTGCGCCAAGGCGCTTGGCCGTCAGCGCAACGTCCATGGCCACATTGCCGCCTCCGCAGACCAGCACATTTTCGCCGATCGCCTTTTTCAGATAGGTGTTGACCTCGCTGAGGAAGTCAAGACCAAACTGCGTCAGGCTCTCGCCCTCCAGCCCAAGCACCGGCTGAGACCATGCGCCCGTGCCCATGTACACCGCGTCGTTCTGCGCACGGATGTCCTCCAGGGCGATATCCCTGCCTACGGCTGTGCCCAGCACAAAGCGCACGCCCATGCGCTCAATCGCCCGTACGTAGCCATCGACAATCGCCTTGGGCAAGCGATAGTGCGGGATACCATAGGTCAGCACACCGCCCGCTTTGTCATGCTCGTCATAGACGGTGACCTCGTGCCCGGCCCGGCGCAGATAATAGGCAGCGGTCAAACCGCCGGGGCCTGCGCCGATGACCGCAACCCGCTTACCGCTCTCCCTGTCAGGCGCCGTGTAAAACTTTTCTGCGTGCGCAAGGATATAGTCGCCAAGCGTACGTTCAACCGCCGGGATGTTCACGCTCTCTCCATATACCTGCTGATTGCATTCACCGGTGCACAGATGCGGGCAGATCCGGCTGGTCATCATCGGCATCGGGTTGTACTCGAAGAAAATCCGTGCCGCTCCGTCCCAGTCTCCTTCGCGGATTCTGGCCATATAGCCTGCAATGTCGGTGCCTGCCGGGCAGGCGTGCTGGCAAGCCGAGCCGCCGGCACACATGCCGCCGAAGATGGAGTGATACCGGTTTTCACCGGCAATCGCGTAGCAGGTCGCCCCGCCCTTTCGCTTGCAGTTGAGCCGTCCGCCGATCGAATCCGGATAGCGATAATACCAGCAGCGCACATCCTGACAGACGTTGCCGCCAATGGTCGCCGTATTGCGGATCAGCGGGGAGGCCACGGAATACGCCGCCTGCGCGAGGGCTTGTGCGTACTGCTTCACGGCAGCGCTTTCCGCAATTTCGCAGAGCGTTGTCCCTGCGCCGATGGCCAGCATACCGCGATCCTCCCGGATATAGCCAGGAATCCTCTTGAGACTGACTACGGCATCAGGATACGCTTCGAGCAGCCTGTCCTTGTATGTGCCCAGGAGATCGGTTCCGCCGGCAATGGCGTCCCGCCTGCCCTGTCCCTGCACGAGCAGCTCGCTGGCCTCCTCATAGCTTTGGGCGCTGATATGATCGAATCGTTTCATGCTGTTCACCTCACGCTTTGATCTTGCCCATTGCCCGCAGCACGACCGTTGGCGAGCAGGGATATTCGGTAATCGGATGGCCAATCGCGTTGGATACGGCCATGAGAATCGCGGCGGGCGCCGGCGACGGCGTAATCTCGCCGAAGCCAACCGCATGGAAGGCCTCCGTATCAAATTCGCTCTCCAGCAGCACAGTGTCAAACCGGGGGAAATTGTTGAATGTCCGCCACTTGTAGTCGATCATGTTGCCGGTCATGAAGCGCCCGATCTTGCGGTCCATCACCATCTCCTCGAACAGGCCGGTATCGCCGCCCGCCGACCCGAAGGAGCCCTCCGCCTGCATGCGGATGTTGATCGGATCGATGATCTGGCCAACGTCGGATCCTTCCAGCGCGCCGATGAGTCTGGCCTCGCCGGTCATCAGATTGACCTCCACATCGGCCAGATAGAGGGCAAAGTTCGGCTTGTCAAAATTCTGCTTGTATTTCGCGCTGCCTGTGATCGTCATTTCCGGCGTTCCGGTGATCGCAATCCACGGTAGGCGCTTCTCCGGATGCCGGACAGAGAAGACGAGGAAATTCTCCGTATCCAGCTCATCCACGTTGATGTTCAGCTTCACAGAGGCCATTTCCAGCAGCTTTCTGCGCGCGTCCTTCGCCGCGCGAACCGCAGTCGTGCCCATCGTAATCGTGCCGCGGGAGCCGATCATGCCGGCGTCATATCCCGTCGCATGCGTATCGGGATCGACGACCTGCACACCGTCGAGCGGCACCTTCATCACCTCTGCGACCATCTTCTGCACGGCAAAGCGCTGAGCGCCGCCCGTTTCGCCAACGCAAAGCTCGAGCGTCACGCTGCCAAACGGATGCAGCTTCACCATGCCCTCTGTCGGATCCTCGCCGATGTCCGCATTGCCGTGCACGCCCACGCCGACGCCCCGCGCATATCTGCCGTCCTCGCTGACCCAATACGGCTTTTCCCAGCCCTTCCACTTGTCCTTCCAGCCGAATGCCTTCGCAGACTCCTCAAACGCGCGGGTGTAATCCACCGAGCGGACATCCCACCAGAGGTTGTCGCGCCAGATATAGCGATCTCCATCCTTGACGAAGTTCTTTTTGAAGACCTCCAGCGGATCCATTCCCGCCTCCCGGATCGTGTTGCACACCATTGGCACCAGCACGCTCTTGCACTCCTGGCCGCCAAAGCCGCGAATCGGCGCCTGCGAGGAATGATTCGTCGCCACCAGCTTGGTATCCAGCGCCCACGCCTTGCACTTGCCAAGGAATGCCTGGCACTCACCGAGACCAACCGCCGTCATCGCCTGCGCATAGGTGGAGCTCATGCCGGAATCGGTATACCACATGCCCTCCACGGCGTTGATCAGGCCGTCCCCGGTCATGCCC
>JBJEYK010000218.1:0-4697 GCA_051886775.1 Candidatus Ventricola sp.
AGTCTGCTTCCGATATCATTTGGAGTGTGCCCGAAGGGCGCGCGAGAAATGATGTCTTCTCGTTCTCCAACCGATGCAAGGATGCGATAGCAGACTTGCATCGCCAGACAAAGCCGGGGACGCCGCAGGATGCAATTACTTTCCGAAGCCTGCCACGCCAAAGGAGCCGGGGCCGCTGTGCGCCGCGATCACGCAGCCGGTCTTCACCCAGGTATAATCGGTGAATCCCTTCTGCGTCACGATGCGCTCCACCTCGCGCATGATGCGCTCCTCCAGCCCCTCGCCATAGATGAGGTAAAGCGGCTCGCTGCGGTCAAGCGGCTCGGTATACTCGTCCGCCATCTTGGCAACCACCTTGCTCATTGCGCCACGATACTTCTTCGTGGAGAGCAGTTTGCCGTCCAGGATCTCGATGAGCGGATGCAGGCTCAGCAGCTTCGCGCCCAGATACGCCGCGTTGCTCACGCGGCCGCCCGCACGCAGATAGTCCAGGTCGCCCGGGAAAAAGCCCATGTGCATCCGCGCGATGAGCGAATGGGCCTTGTCGACCGCCTGCTCAAGCGTGGACTCGGGATGTGCGCGCAGGTAACGCGCCAGGGCGATGACGATGCCGGCCTGGCCAGCCGTCACATTTTTGGTGTCCAGCGAGACGATGCTCTCCCGGCCTTCAGCCGCGATGATCGCGCTCTGCATGGAGCAGGTGGTGCTGGCGGAATAGGCCAGGTGCAGGATCGGCGCGCCAGGATGCTCGCTTTGCAGGCGGTCGAACACCACCTCGAAGTCGTGCGGCGTGCAGCCGCTGGTGCGCGGCAGGTCGCGCGTTTTTGCGTAGTGCTCGAACATTTCCGAAACGGGGAACGCGCCGTCGTCGCGCGTCTGCCCGCCAAAGGAGACGTGCATCGGCACCAGCGTGACGCCATATTCAGCAGCCAGCTCGGGGGTGAGATCGGAGCCGGTTTCCGCGACAAGAAGGATTGGATTCATACAGACACCTCGGCGAAATAAACTCTATACGACAGTATACAGGAGATGTTTTTCGGAATTGCTGGAGAAATGTTGCTGAATTGTGAATCTCTAAGCATCCTCCACACAGGGCAGGCGTACGGCAAACTCCGCACCCTCGCCCGGGGCGCTGCGCACGTCGATGCGCCCGCCGGAAATATCCAGCACGCGCTTGACCAGCGCCAGCCCCAGGCCGTTGCCCTCGCCGGAGTGCGACGTATCGCCCTGATAGAACCGATCGAAGATATGGCGCATCGTCTCCGCGTCCATGCCGCAGCCGGTGTCGGAGATGGTGACGACGACCTCGCCTGCGTCCTTGACCTGACGCAGCACCACGCGCCCGCCAGGCTCTGTGAACTTGATCGCGTTGGCAATGAGGTTGTTGAAGACGATCTCGAGCATGTTCTCATCCGCCAGCACCAGGACGCGCTCCTCGAGCTGCGCGTCGAAGTCGATGCGCTTGCGCTCCCACTCAGCCTCGTGCGCCAGCGCGCAGTCGCTGAGCTGGCGGGTGAGGTCGTAGGGCGCGGCGTTGGGCACGATCTCCTGATTCTCGAGCTTGTTGAGCCGCAGGATGTTGCTGATGAGCGTGCTCAGGCTCTCGCTGGCCGAGGCGATCGTGGCGGCGTATTCCGCGCGCTCCTGGTCAGTGAGGCCGTCTCGCTGCAGAGCGCCGGCATAGCTGCGGATCACGGCCAGCGGCGTCTTGATCTCATGGGAGACATTGGCGATGAAGTCGTCCTTCATCGTCTCGATGCTGCCCAGCTCGTGCACCATGCGGTTGAAGTCCTCGAACATGAGATCCATGTAGTCGAACTTGCTTCGCTTGTGCACCGGCTCCACCGTCACGGTGAAATCCCCCTGCGCCACGGCGCGCATGGCGCGGCTGAGGCGGCGCATGGGCTTGTCAAACTTGGCGCAGGAGACCTGATGGATGACGATCGCCGCGACAAAGGCCATGCCGACCCAATAGGTGCCCACGCCCATGCTGGCCAGGACGGAGAAGACCTCCATTTTCAGGAAGATCTCCATGATCAGCACGTTGGCCGCGCTCAGCAGGCAGAGCACCAGCAGGATCAGCACAAACATCCGCCAGGAAAACGGCTTGCGCCGGACGCGGGGGTCCTTGTCCTCCTGCGGGAAGAGCGGCTTTTTCGCTTCCTTCTGCTTCATCATACGGCAGGCACCGCCTTATACCCCAGCCCGTGCACGGTCACAATCCTGAAATCCTCGCTGGCGGAAAACTTTTCACGGATGCGGGTGATGTACACATCGACGGCGCGCAGGCTGGCGCTGGTCTCCCCGCTCCAGAACTCGTCCATCAGCTGCGCGCGGGAAAACGTCCTGCGCGGATAGGACAGGAGCTTGTAGAGGATATTGAACTCGCGCACGGTCAGCGCAATTTCCTGCCCGGCGACGTAGGCGCTCATCTCCTCGGCGTCCAGGATGGTCGAGCCGATGACCAGGCGCTTCTCCGCCTCGATGCGCGCGCGGCGCAGCAGCGCTTCGATGCGCAGCAGCAGCTCGTCCACGTCGATCGGCTTGACCATGTAGTCGTCGATCCCGGCGCGGAAGCCGCGCTGCTTGGCCGCCAGGTCGTCGCGCGCGGTCATCAGCAGGATTGGGATTTTCTTGTCGACGCTGCGCACGCGGGAGACCAGCTCAAAGCCGTCCGTGCCCGGCAGCATGATGTCGGAGACGATCACGTCGATCCCGCCGGCAAACAGCACGTCGAACGCCTCGTCGGCGTTCAGGCAGCCGCGCGCCTCGTAGCCCGCCGCCGACAGGCTGCTGCAAACGATCTGATTGAGCTTCACGTCGTCCTCGATGACAAGCACCCGTACCATGCGCATTCCTCCCGTGCGTTCCTGTTTCATGAAGCAGTATAGCAGAAAATTGTTAAGAAAATGTTTCGGGGTTGACATTTGCCGCGGCGTGCCTATACTGAAATGAACCGCACATCAACGCTAGGAGGCTGCCCGTGTCGATTCTCTCTCCTGTTCGCGAGACCTGCTCGCACCTGCTGGACACGTTCACCTGCCCGCGCGAGGTGAAGACCAACCGCAATACCGGGCTGATCCGCCTGATCGCCTGCCTGTGCATGGTGATCGATCATGCGGGCAAGATGCTTTTTCCGCAGTATCACGTCATGCGTCTGATCGGGCGGATGGCCTTTCCGCTGTTCGCATACGGCATCGCGGTGGGCGCGGTGTACACGCGCGACCCGATCCGCTATCTCACGCGCGTGGTGCTGCTGGCGCTGATCTCCCAGCCGCTATACGCCGTGGGCCTGGCGCACGAGAACAGCGCGATGTACGCCGTTCCCCTGCGAACGCATCCGCTGCTGGGCGCATGGACGTTTTACCTGCACAGCTGGCAAAAGCCCAGCATCCTGCTGACGCTTTCGCTGGGGCTTTTGATCCTCATCTGCGTGCGCAAGCGGCGCTGGGTGCTCGCCCTGGGCGTGTACATGCTCTGCGAGCGCTTCGCGCCGGAGCTGGATTACGGCATCGGCGGCATTCGGCTGATGCTGCTGTTCTACGCGCTGTGCGAGCATCCGCTGCTTGCGCTGGCGATCCTCCCCGCCTACACGATTGCCTGGTCCGCCGGCACCGGGTACATCGTTCTCGGCCACGAATTCAGCATACGCATTTACGCGCTACCCGCCGTGATCCTCACCTGCCTGCCGCTGCGCGGACAGCTGAAGCTGCCCCGGTGGTTCGTCTATGGCTTTTATCCGGCGCATTTGCTGGTGCTGTTCTTGCTCACGCACGCATAAAGCCCGCGCCGGGCAGGCATGCTAACACCGTGTGTACCGATTTCATGCCTGCCAACGGAGGGGTTTTCCATGCTTGCCGTTCTGCCTCCAACCGCATACGGTCGCCTGGGTGCGCTGCTGAGCGCCCTGATCGTCGTCTTCAGCCTGATCGGACTGACCATGCACAAGGACTTCTACGCCGGCGTGCGCCGCAGGGATTTCTACTGCTATTACACCAACCTGAGCAACCTGCTCGTGCTGATCTACTTCGCGCTGATCGCGCCCCGGCTCTACGGCGCGGCGAGGCTGCGCGCGCTGATCCCGCACGCCGAGTTCGCGGTGATGATGAGCATCATGCTCACGTTCTTCGTCTTCCACCACCTGCTCTTTCCCTCAATCCGCGGGCATGTGCGCGGCGTGCCGTTCTCGCGGGAATTTGCCATCCTGTTTGTGGACAACTTCATCGTGCACTACCTCGTGCCGTGGCTGGTGTTCGCCTATTGGCTGCTGTGCGCGCCGGGCAAGGCCGCGCTGCGCGCCGCAGACGGCCTGCTCTGGACGATCCTACCGCTTTTGTACCTTCTATTCATCGCGATCCGCGCGCGGGTTCGCGGCGTGATCGAGGAGACGGGCAGCCCGTATCCCTATCCCTTTCTGGACGTTGGCCGCCGCGGCCTGTGCAGCGTTCTGCGCACCTGCGCGGGGCTGTTCGGGCTGTGCGCCGCCAGCGGCGTGACCGTCGTGGTCGTGATCCGGCTGCTGATGGCGCGCTTTGGCACGGCACACGCGCTGATTCTGATCTGATCGCGCGAAAACTTCGAAAAAAGTGATTGACAAAACGCGGGAGATTGGATATAATAGCCTACGTCGATTGGCCAATCTGTTGGGGAATTGTGTAACGGCAGCACCTACGACTCTGACTCGTATTGTCTAGGTT
>JBJEYK010000219.1:0-4658 GCA_051886775.1 Candidatus Ventricola sp.
CTTGCGCGCGGAGGCGTTGATCTGCTGCACCTCCAGGTCCTCGTTGAGCACGATCAGGCCGTTGGGCGTGTTGCGGACGATGGTGTCGGAGAAGCTCTCGGCCTTGTCCTTGAGGAAGGGCAGGCACATGGAGATTTCGGCCTTGCCCTGGTAGATGGCAATCGCCTTCTCGCGGCAGGTGTTGTAGCCGCAGGAGCCGCAGTTGAGCTCCTGCTCCGGGCGGAACTTGCCCATCTTGCGCAGGATGGCGGCGATTTCCGTCTCGCTGGGCTGGCGGCTCTCCAGGTCGATGGGGGAGAAGCTCTTGCGCAGGCGCATGTAGTCGGGCTGGTCGATGGGGAAGTCCTCGTTGCCGGCGTACTGCGCCACGGCGACATAGTCGCGCACGGGGTTCTTGCGGTAGCGCTCCATCACCGGGCCGGCGACGCAGCCGCCCGCGCAGGCGTTCATCTCGATGAAGCAGTGGTGGATCTTGCCGCTCTCGATGTCCTTGAGCGCCTCGATGCAGTTCTCCACGCCGTCGATGGTCAGGTAGGTGTAGCCCGGCGCGTCCTTTTTCATGGTCTTGAGCACGCCGCCGGTCACGGGGAAGAAGCGCGCCAGGCTCTTTTCGTCGCGCTGCTGCTCGCGGCGCAGCTCGATGCCCTCCTTCCTGAGCCAGTTGGTCAGCTCCTCGAAGGTGAGCACGGCGTCGGTCAGGCCCTTGTAGTGGTCGGCCTCGTCCTTCTTGGCCACGCACGGGCCGATGAACACGGTCTTGGCCTGCGGCATGCGGCGCTTGATGTCCTGGCAGTGCGCCAGCATGGGGGAGAGCACGTCCGCCAGGCACGGCAGCACGCCGGGGAAGTATTTCTGGATCAGCAGGTTGACCGAATGGCAGCAGGAGGAGATGATCACGTCGCGGCTGTCCTCGCGCAGCATGCGGTCGTATTCGTTCTTGACGATGGTCGCGCCCAGGGCGGTCTCCTCCACGTCGGCGAAGCCGAGCTTTTGGAGCGCCTCGCGCATGGCCTCGATGCCCACGCCCTCGTAGTTGGCCACGAAGGAGGGGGCCAGGCTGACCACCACGGGCGCGTCGCCCTGCAGCATCACGCGGACCTTCTCGGTCTCGTCGACGATCTGCTTGGCGCCCTGCGGGCAGACGACGAAGCAGTGCCCGCACAGGATGCACTCGTTGTTGATGATGTGCGCCTGATTGCCGGAGAAGCGGATGGACTTGACCGGGCAGTGGCGGATGCACTTGTAGCAGTTCTTGCAGTTGGATTTTTTGAGCGTCAGACAGTTCTGCATGGGCGTTGTCCTCTCTGCTTACAGTTTCTGGAGAACCTTTTCGTTGAAGAAGGCCTGGAAGCCCTCGCGGGTGACGCCGGGATAGATGTCGTCGTCAACCTGCACCGTCACGCCGACGCGGTTGCACTGACCGGTGCAGAAGCTGCCGGCCAGCGTGACCTGGTTTTCCAGGTGATGCTCCGCCACAGCCTGCTGCAGCAGGGCGACGATGTCCTCCGAGCCCTTGAGGTGGCAGGAGGAGCCGACACAAATCTGGATAATCATGGCCGTCACGCCTTCCCGAGCACATGCTCCTGGAAGAACGCCTCCACGCCGTCGGGCGAGACGGAGTGGAACACGTCGTCCACGGTGACGCACACGCCCTGCTGGCAGCGGCTCATGCAAAACGTGCCGCCCAGGTCGACCCGGTCTTCGAGGTGATGCTCGGCGATGAGCCTTTGCAGCTCGCGCACGACCTGACGGGAGCCCTTCACATGGCAGGAAGAGCCGATACAGACGGTAATCTTCATCATCAAAACTCCTTTTTGAACCTCATGGACGGCAGGTGTAATGCTGCCGCAGGCTGGAAAAATGGGGGCAAAACAATTCCTTCACAAAGCTGAGATGCGGTCAATACAAATGCTGTGCGGGACGGGACTTGAACCTTATACAGTATAGCATTTGTTGGGCGATTTGCAAATGGGTATCGTCAATAAATATACGAGGATGGTTTGTGACACCGGCATAAAAGCATGAAAGGGCTTTCTTTGCGAACGCAAAACGGCAGGACGGGCCTTTGCCGCGTCCTGCCGGTGGGGTGATTATTCGTTCTGGGTATCGATCCCATGTGCCTTGGCCCAGCGCTCGGCGTAGCTGCCCGCGGAGGTGACGATGGTCAGCCCCTCCAGATTGCAGCCGTCGAAGGCGTCGTCCGCAATGCTTTCCACGGTGGCGGGAATCTCGATGCGGTGCAGCTCCGTGCAGCCTGCAAACGCGCCCGCGCCGATGGAGAGGCAGCCGTCCGGCAGCAGGACGATGGATGCCTGGCTGCCGGCAAGCGCCTGATCCTCCAGGCGTGTCAGGCTGGCAGGCAGGACGAACAGGCTTTCGTCGTCCACCGTGATGGTTTGCCTGAGGGTGGCGCCGCCGGGCAGCGCGGCGGTGATGGTCGCGGTGCCCGGGGCCAGCAGCTGCACGCCGCCATCCTCCGTGGGCATGGCGATGCTGCTGTTGCTGGAGGTCAGCGTGTAGAAGGCCGGCTCGTCCTCGTAGGCGGTGTCGTCGAACGTGACGGTGATGTGCGGATAGACCACCATGCCCGGGCAGTATTCCCCATTGAAGGGGGCGAAGGCCGGAGCGCCGATGGTATTGTAGACGACCACCTTGGCGCTGCGCGTGACGCCGCTGTATGCCACGGCGGTCAGGTCATGGACGCCTGCGTCCAGCATGGTGAAGTTGGGGACATTTACCTCGAGGCTGCTGTTTTCCCAGACGAGGGTTTGTTCTCCGCCTTTGGTGCACACCCACAGGTAGATCAGATACACATTCTTGGAGGGAACCGTGTTGAGCGGCGTGATTGTGAGGGTGCTGCCCTGCTTGACATAGTACGCCTTTTCCAGCGAGAAGCTCTGCACGGGATCCTGCGCGTTGTACTTCTTCGCGGACTGGGTCAGCCCCAGCTCCGGGCAGGAGAAGGTCAGCTCGACATACTGGGCGGGCTTGAGAAAGCGCAGATAGTCGCCCTCCACGACGGCGATCTTGATGTCGGAGGAGGTGACGGTCAGCTTGTAGGGGATGTCCGGCGTCGGAACGACCGCCGTATACGACCGCCAGTCGAACGGCACGCCGGTCACGGGCTTGATATCGTTGGGGTCGGGAATGACGAGCGCATAGGATGCGCCGGTCGGCGGGGCGACGTTCAGCTTCTTGCTCTTTGCCCAGGTCTCGGCATAGCTGCCGGGATTGCAGTAGACCGTCTTCAGCGGGCAGTCGTCGAAGGCGTTGTCCGCAATGCTTGTCACGCTGTCGGGAATCGTGACGTAGGCCAGATTGAAGCAGAACTGGCACATGGACTCAGGCAGCGCGGTGACGCCGTCAGGGATCTCCAGGTGGGTGACCCTGGTGCAGCCTGTGAAGGCGTAGGGGCAGATGGTGGTCAGCGTGGAGGGCAGCGAGAGGCTTGTCAGCCAGCTATACCCTTCATAGGCTCGCTCCCGGATGGTCGTGAGCCCCTCCGGCAGGCGGATATCGGCGATGAAATGGCATGCCTTGAGCACTTCAGGATCATCGGTATTGGGGCGGAAGATTCCCTTAGCGACGGCGGGCACGTTGATGACCGTATCCTGCCCGGTATAGCCTGCAAAGCAGGGGCCGTCCTGCGTCAGCGCCCAGCGCCACTCGGGCATGGCGTCGTCGATGGCATAACAATAGTCGCCGTCCTGAGCGCCCTCGCTGATTGCGCTTGCCGTCAGGCTGCCCAGCGAGACGTGGAAGATCGTGCGTTCCACCTGAGAAAGATGGCTGCCCGCGGAGGTGATGCCGTCCGGCAGATAGACGTGCAGCCGGGGGTATGCGCTCCGGTTGGCATAATAGTCGTAGACGCCGAACGCCTCATTGCCGATGGAGGTGACGCTTGCGGGCACGGTGATGGAGGTCAGCGTCCGGTTGTCGTAGAACGCCTGGTCGCCGATGCCGGTGATGCCGTCCGGCAGGCGCAGGCGCGTCGCGCTGCCGTGATACCCGGCGACCACCGTGCTGCTGCCTCCCACCCAGCTCCAGTAGGGATCGGCGGGATCGGTGTAGCTGAAGCTGGCGGACAGGTTGAGCGCGGTTGTGCTGCCCTTCGTGCAGTAGAGCGCAGGCGCGCGATTGGTGTACCCGAACGGCAGCTCGCCCCACTCGGAGATGTTGTCCGACAGATAGATGGCCTCCAGGTTGTACGATGCCTCAAACGCGCCTCTGCCGATGGCGGTGACGCTGTCCGGAAGGGTGACGGAGGTCAGGGCGTCCATGCTGGAAAACACAGCGTCGCCGAGCTTCTGGGCGCCCGCCGGCACAACGACATCCGAATCGCTGCCGTGGTATTTGACGAGCGTCTTTCCGCCGCCTGCGGCCCAGCTCCAGTCGGGATCAGCGGGGTCGGTGTAGCCCTGCGGGCAGGCGCTGGCGGTCATGGTGCGGGCGGTTGTGCTGTCCGCGGCGCAGTAGAGGATGGGGTATTCGTTGCGATACTGGCCGAACAGATCGTCGCCCCAGGCGGAGATGCCGCTGGAAAGCGTGAGCGTCTTGAGCGCATATGTCGCACTGAACGCGTAGCTGTCAAGGGCGGTGACGCTCTCGGGCAGCGTCACGGAGGTCAGCTTGCCGCAGATCGGATTATCCATGGTATT
>JBJEYK010000220.1:0-4595 GCA_051886775.1 Candidatus Ventricola sp.
TTCCGCCAGCGTGGACGCGGCGCAGACGGTCGTGGAGAGCTTCCTCTACAAGAAGTACCAGAACGAGAGCAGCTATTCCGTCATGAACCAGACGCAGATGCTGGAGACGGCCAACGAGACGGCCAGCACGCTCTCGCTGATGCTCGGCGGCATCGCGGGCATCTCGCTGCTGGTCGGCGGCATCGGCATCATGAACATCATGCTCGTCTCCGTCACCGAGCGCACGCGCGAGATCGGCATCCGCAAGGCCATCGGCGCCAAGCGCGGCAACATCCTGTTCCAGTTCTTGATTGAATCCATGGTGCTCTCGGGCATGGGCGGGCTGCTGGGGCTGCTGCTTGGCTACGGGCTGATGCACCTGCTGGAGCGGTTTATGGGCATGACGCTCGTGCCTAGCCTGGGCGTGGCGCAGCTGGCCATCGGCTTCTCGATGGCGGTGGGCGTGGTGTTCGGCCTGTATCCGGCGAACAAGGCGTCCCGGCTCAAGCCGATCGACGCGCTGCATTACAGCTGAGGTGGGCCATGAGGACGAAAAAACTCTGCGCGGGGCTGCTCCTCGCGCTGGCGCTGGGGCTGGCGGCATCGGCGCAGGCGCAGACCGCCGCCGTCACCCGGGGCAATCTCGAAAAGACCGTGTTCGGCCAGGGCGAGATCCTGCCGCTCAGTCAGCCGGGCGTGTATGCGCAGATCACCGGCGAGGTGGCTGCCTGCGCCGTCGGCGTGGGCGATACGGTGGCGGCGGGCGATCTGCTGATGATGCTGGAAAACGACGAGCTGGCCGCCGAGGTGGCGCAGATGGAGCACGACATCCAGCTGGCGCAGGACGACGTGCTGCGCACCGAGACACACACCCAGTACGAATACCGCCAGCTCTACGACAAGGACGGTGAGCGCAGATATGATGTGAATACCGGCGAACCGCTGCTGGGCAAGTATTCCAACGAGATCAGCATCCGCGCGCCGAGCGCGGGCCGCATCATGGCGGTATATATCGAGCCGGGCGACGACGCGCTGGCGGTGTATCGCGAGCATGGCTGCGTCGTGATGCTCTCCACAGATGGCCGGATGAAGGTGGAGCTGGAGGGCATCGAGGGCGTGACGCTGTCGCTGGACGAGACTGTACGCATCGCAGGCGACGGCTTTGAGACCGAGGGGCACGTCGTCTCGCTCACACGGCGCGGCACGCAGGCCACCATCCAGGTGATGAGCGACGAATACCCGATGGACGCGCCGGTCACGGTCACGACGCTTGCGGGTGAGCCAGTGGGCAGCGGCCTGCTGGCAATCAACAAGCCGATGGCCGTCTCCGCCTACGGCGGCACGATCAAGGGCCTGTACTGGAACATCAAGGTGGGCAGCTACCTCAAGCGGGATGACGTGATCGCCCGCCTCGAGTGGGACGATATCCCGCTGTACATCGACAACGACCTCGTGCTGCACGCCTATGCCAAGCAGAAGGCGGAGCTGGAAGCGGCGATGCAGAAGCAGGAGCGCCTGGCCGTCCTTTCGCCGGTGAGCGGCGTGGTGGCCTCCGTGGAGGCGGAGCCGGGCGACAGCGTGGAGGACGGCACGCTGCTGCTGTCCATCGTGGAGGACGCGGGCATGACCCTGACACTGAAGGTGGATGAGCTGGACATCGTGCGCGTCACGCCCGGGCAGAATGTGCGCCTGTCAGTGGACGCGCTGAGTGAGACGACGCTCACCGGCGTGGTGGAGAAGATCGCGCCCCTGGGCAACACCCAGAGCAGTGTGACGACCTACGACGTGACGGTTTCCCTGACGGGCGAGGCGGACAGCCGCCTGCGCAGCGGCATGAACGTTTCTGGCGAGATCGTCGTGGAGACGGCGAAGGACGCGCTGCTGATCCCCACCGATGCGCTACAAAAGGGCGCGGACGGCTGGCAGGTGACGCTCGAGAGCGGCCAGACGCGCCGCGTGGAGCTCGGCATCATGACGGACGAAAAGACGCAGGTGCTCTCTGGGCTGTCGCTGGGCGAGTATGTCGTCTACTGATCCCTTCGGATCTTCTGGCCTGCCGTACCGGCGATTTTGTCCGGCACGGCAGGTTTTTCTTGCAACACCGGACGATTTGCGATAGAATAGCGCTATACGTCTGACGAAACGGGGGCACTGCGCGTGAGGACGATCGAAAGCCGGCATAATCCGCAGGTGCAGGCGCTGCGGGCGCTGCAAACGGTGCGCGGACGCCGTGAGGCTAGCCTGTTTCTGGCGGAGAGCGCCAAGATGGTGCGAGAGGCGCTGGCGCTGGGCCTGTGCCGGACGCTGATCGTCGACAGCGCGCGCGCGGAGGAATACGGCGCGATGATCGGCGAGGCAGAGGCCGGCGGCTGCGAGGTGCTGCTGGTGAGCGCGGCGATCATGCAGGCGGTCAGCGAAGCGAAGACCCCGCAGGGCGTGGCCTGCACGGTGGCGATTCCGCCGCAGCCGGAGACGGTCGGAGGCCGGCTGATTGTGGCGATGGACGGGGTGCAGGATCCCGGCAACGTCGGCACAATCCTGCGTACAGCGGACGCGGCTGGCTTCGACGGCGCGCTGCTTTCCGCCGCCTGCGCTGACCTCTACGGCGCCAAGACCCTGCGCGCGACGATGGGCAGCGTCTTCCGCGTGCCTGCGCGGCGGGTGGAGGATCTGCCCGGCGAGCTGGAGCTGATGAAGGCGCGCGGCTACGCCGTCGTGGCGACGGAGCTGGGCGGCGCGGATTTCTACGCGAATTGCCCGCACGAGCGCGCAGTGCTGGTCATCGGCAGCGAGGGGCGCGGGGTGAGCGACGCGGTGCGCACCGCAGCGACCCATCACCTGGCGCTGCCCATGCGCGGCGGCGCGGAGTCGCTCAACGCGGCGGTGGCCGCGGGCATCATGATCTACGAGATGGCCCGGGAAAGACAATCGGAATAAAGGGGAAATACAGATGTCAGTAACACTGGGAATGATCCTGGAGGCGAGGGAGCGGCTCAAGGGCGTGGCACAGCGCACGGGCATGGTGCAGTTCAAGGCGCTCTCCGATGAGCATACGCAGGTCTACCTCAAAACGGAGGATTTGCAGAGCACCGGCTCGTTCAAGGTGCGCGGCGCATACATCAAGATCGCCAGCCTGACGCCGGAGGAGCGCGGCTGCGGCGTGATTGCGTCCTCCGCGGGCAACCATGCGCAGGGCGTGGCGCTGGCGGCGAAGGCCTTCGGCGTGTCGGCGACGATTGTGATGCCTGCGGGCGCGCCCCTGTCGAAGGTCATGGCTACGCGCGAGCTGGGCGCAAACGTCGTGCTGCACGGCTCTGTGTACGACGACGCCTACGCCGAGGCGTGCCGCCTCCAGAAGGAGACGGGCGCGACGTTCATCCACCCGTTCGACGACCCCATGGTCATCGCCGGGCAGGGCACCATCGGCCTGGAGATCATGGACGATCTGCCGGATGTAAACACCATCGTCGTGCCCATCGGCGGCGGCGGACTGGCCTCCGGCGTGGCGGCGGCGGTGAAGATGCTGCACCCGCAGGTGCGCGTGGTGGGCGTGCAGGCCGCCGGCGCGGCAGGCATGAAGGCGTCGCTGGAGGCGGGGCATGTGGTGGAGCTGGACTCCGCCAAGACCATCGCCGACGGCATCGCCGTCAAGCATCCGGGCGAATTGACGTTCGCGCTGTGCCGGCAGTATCTGGACGAGATCGTCACCGTGGACGACGACGAGATCGCGCAGGCCATTCTGTTTTTGATGGAGCGCGGCAAGATGGTCGCCGAGGGCGCGGGCGCAGCTCCGGTCGCCGCGATTATCAACCGCAAGCTGGACGTCTCCGGCAAGGTGGCGGCGGTGATCTCCGGCGGCAATATCGATGTGACGATGCTCTCGCGCATCATCGAGAAGGGCCTGCTGCGGGCAGGCCGCGTCTCCAAGCTGCGCATCCTCATGCAGGATCGTCCGGGCCAGCTCGAGCAGGTCAGCCGCATCATCGGCAGCAACGGCGCCAACGTCATGGCGGTGCACCACGACAGGACGGACGTGGACCTGGACATCCGCGACGCCATTCTGGAGATCACCATGGAGACGCAGGATCGCGCGCACGCGGGGCGTATCATCCAGGCACTGCGGGAGGCGGGCTTCATGGTATCCTGAAAAACCTAGGAATCAATTGACAAAATCAGCCGGTCGGAGTATAATTGACCAATCTGGCAGATCATACCCGGTTGGGCCATGCCCTGCCGGCTTTTCTGCGCTGCTGGCGCAGACAACGAAAAGGAGAGAGTTTCATGGCAGATAGCAAGCGTCTTGTCGTCACCCGTGAGGGCCTTCAGAAGATGAAGGAGGAGCTGGAATACAAGGAGACAACCGAAAAGATGCGCATCGCGGAGCAGCTCAAGGTGGCCATTTCCTACGGCGACCTGAGCGAGAACGCCGAGTACGATGCCGCCAAGAATGATCAGGCGGCGCTGGAGCAGCGCATCAACGAGCTCAAGGCGATGATCGAAAACGCGGTCGTCGTCGACGAGAGCAAGATCAACACGGACGCCGTGAACTTCGGCACCCGCGTGACCATCGTTGACCTGGACGACGAGGACGGCGAGGAGGAGGTCTACACCATCGT
>JBJEYK010000221.1:0-4558 GCA_051886775.1 Candidatus Ventricola sp.
TGCGCGACGCGCATCAGTCTCAGGCTGCGACCCGCATGCGCCTGGACGAGATGCTTCCTGTCGCTGACAAGCTCGACAAGGTCGGCTATTATTCTCTGGAGTGCTGGGGCGGCGCGACGTTTGACAGCTGCCTGCGCTTCCTGAACGAGGATCCGTGGGAGCGCCTGCGCGCGCTCAAGAAGGCGATGCCCAACACGAAGCTGCAGATGCTCTTCCGTGGCCAGAACATCCTGGGCTACAAGCACTACGCGGACGACGTGGTGGATGCCTTCGTCAAGAAGGCGATCGAGAACGGCATTGACATCATCCGTATCTTCGACGCCCTCAACGACATGCGCAACCTCGAGCAGGCCGTCAAGTCCACCAAGAAGTACGGCGGCATCTGCGAAATCGCCATCAGCTACACGATCAGCCCGGTGCACACGGAGGAGTACTTCGTCAAGCTGGCCAAGGAGATCGAGCAGATGGGCGCGGACTCCATCTGCATCAAGGACATGGCCAACCTGCTGCTGCCGTATGACGCGTACAGCCTCGTCAAGAAGCTCAAGGCGAACACCAAGCTGCCGATTCACCTGCACACGCACAACACCGCCGGCACCGGCGCGATGACCATCCTCAAGGCGATTGAGGCGGGCTGCGATATCGTGGATACCGCGCTCTCCCCGCTGGCGGAGGGCACCTCTCAGCCGTCGACCGAGTCCCTGTGCGCCACGCTGCGCGGCACCGAGTACGATCCGGGCCTGGACATGGATCTGATGAGCGAGTGCGCCGTGCACTTCCGCAAGGTCGCCGACCGACTGAGCAAGGACGGCTGGCGCGACACCGGCAAGGTGCTGGCTGTGGACGCCAACACCCTGAAGTATCAGGTGCCGGGCGGCATGCTCTCCAACATGATCGGCCAGCTCAAGCAGTTCAACGCCATGGATAAGTACTACGACGTGCTGGCGGAAATCCCGCAGGTCCGCAAGGACTTTGGCTATCCGCCGCTGGTTACGCCGACCTCCCAGATCGTCGGCACCCAGGCCGTCATGAACGTGCTCTTTGGCCGTTACAAGACCTTCCCGAACGAGTCCAAGGGCCTGCTGCGCGGCGAGTACGGCCGCCTGCCGGCGCCTGTGAACGAGGAAGTGCGCAAGATGGCCATCGGCGACGACAAGGTCATCACCTGCCGTCCCGCCGACCTGCTTAAGCCCGAGATGGATAAGTACCGCGAGGAGATCCGCGAGTACTACGAGCAGGAGGAGGATGTCCTCAGCTACGCGCTGTTCCCGAAGGTTGCGCCGAAGTTCTTCCAGTATCGTCAGGCGCAGAAGCTGAAGATCGACAGCACGATGCTCGACGCGGAGAACAAGACCATGCCGGTCTGATTCCCGAAAAAAGCATAACAACAGGAGGCAGGGCGTAGGCTCTGCCTCCTGTTTCCGATGTCCAAAATGAAGAAAGCAGGGGCTGTCAGGATAAGCCTAAAAGATCATCCCCTCCTGCTCGATTGCAGGGCAATGCACGCAGCTTGATCCCTGTTGCCGGGTCAGACAAGGGCAATCTGCTTCAGACATGGCCATTGCTGTTGCGCGGCATTCAGCACGAGCTGTCTTTCGACTGCCTCAAATAGATGAACCGTCAGGCAGCGGTTCTTCAGGTTCCACCAGCCGACAGCTTTGCCACGCACAAGCACCGCCGGGCGAACGATGCCAGACAGGGTAAAGATATCGCGCACATACTCGCCGGGGAGGAAGAGGCTAGAGGGCTTTTCGTAGCCGAGCATCAGCGGATCGAAGCCAGCCAGAAACAGACAGTCGGGCATGCAGCCGCGGGGTATGCTCGTATCGATCCCGAAGAGCGGCTTGCCGTCAACGATGACTTCCGTGACGGGTAGCTGGGGAAGCATTGCCTTGATTTTCGCCTGTGTTGTACCGAAGAAATACGCAGCGTCCTTCACCGAAGCAGGTCCATAATGGATCAGGTATCGTCGAAGCAGCTCCTGTTGGGCGACGGTTTCCTCCATCGGCTCAAAGGGCGGGCAGAGCTGATAGGCCTTGCGTTCCTGCACCTTACAGCAGATGCAGCCGCATTCGCAGAGCGCGCGGATGATGCCGCCCCAGGGATCGAACAGGCTTCGGCTTTCTTCTTGTGTCATGCCAGCTGATTCGCACACCGCCTTCAGCGCCTCACGCTCGTCGGTTCCTTCCGCGATGGCCGCGACGATCATGCGCGCAAAGGTCTTCTTTCTTTCGGCGGAGAGCCAGGGATCTGCTTCCAGCGTGTCCACGGGGCGGAGATGGCGAGTCTTCCCCGCATGCAGAAACAGCGGCAGATCCTCGGCAGCAAACAGATGCAATGTGCCGCGGTTTGTCCAGCTTCGCACGAGACCAGTCACGTCCGGATGATGACTGCGGATGGACAGAGCGTGCAGCGCGTGGCTCAGAAACTGCGCTTGCAGGCCGCACAGATCCTTTGCGACGCTCTGCGGTTCGGCAGGAGACAGCAGATGCTGACCGGATAGTCGGCACAGGCAAACCTCTTCGCGGGTCACAGACACACCTCTTTTCATGAACACAAAAAGTCAGCGGATTGGTGGGTTCACTGCTCAGAAATCACCGTTCTGTCGCTGCCATGATGCTGATCGGAAAAAATCGGCCCCGGATTATGCGGAGCCGATTTCAATTCTGAGCGTTTGAGCGGACGCACACGCTTTCCGCAATTTCGCTGAAATGACAATCCTCGTGATTCAGCCTCCACAGTGCGGAGACTGGATTCCAATGCGCCGGGCTTCAGGCGTCCGTCATGCAAAGTAGAGCTTGGACAGCGTCATCGGATCGATGTACTGGCCGTCCCTGTACACGCGCATGTTGCCGGAGGCGATTTCATCGATGAGCATCACCTGGCCGTTTGCATCATAGCCGTACTCGAACTTGATGTCGTAGAGGACAAGCCCCTTTTTCTCCAGCTCGTCGGCGACGATCCGGGTGATCTTCTGGGTCATTTCCTTGATGGTATCGTACTGCTCGGCGGTCATCACGCCCAGCGCAATCAGGCCGTCCTTCGTGACGAGCGGATCGCCCAGCGCGTCGTTCTTGAAGGTCATCTCGACATAGGCGGGCAGATCGGCGCCCTCGGCGATATAGTCGCGGTAGCGGCGATAGAAGGAGCCAACGGCCTTGTGACGGCAGATGACCTCCAGCCCCTTGCCGAAGGGCTTGGCCGGCAGCACCTCCATGGTGGTGCTGTCGAGGTCGGCGCTGACATAGTGGGTGCGGATGCCCGAGGCATTGATCTTCTCGAAGAAATCAATCGACATGCGCAGGTTGACATCGCCCACGCCGTCAATGGTCAGGCCGACGGCGTTCTCGCCGGGATCAAAGACGCCGTCCTTCCCGGTGCAGTCATCCTTGAACTTGAGAAGGTAGTGGCCGTTGGGCAGCGCGTAGACGTTCTTGGTCTTGCCGGTGTAGACGAGTGTCGCGTTCTCCATCATACATATCTCCTTTGATGTGCAGGTCGGATAGACGTTGAAGGGGTTTCCTTTCATATTGTAATCTTCGCTTTCCGGGCTGTCAATCGCTATTGTGCATGCAATTGTTTGCCTGCATTCAAACAAAACGATCAAATGAATCGATCAATTCACTGATATGACAGAAAAATGTTCGGAATTCAGGGGGTGGGTTTGCGCGATCGCAACGCGCCGGTTTGGCACAGGCAGACCGTGTCCGCAGCATAATCCCGGCTGCTTCGCTGCATGCTAGGCGTATCCAATGAATGGAGGGGATACGCTTGGAATTTGCAAAGGTTCTGCTCTCAGCCGTATTGTCCTATGTCGCACTGTTTCTGTGCGCAAAGCTCATCGGGCGTAAGCAGATTGCGCAGCTCAATTTTCTGGACTATATCACAGGCATTACCATTGGCTCTATCGCCGCGGAGCTGGCGACGGACCTGGAAAACATGTGGAAGCCGCTCATCGCGCTGGCGGTCTATGCGCTGCTGACATGGGGCATGTCGATCATCAGCAGGCGCTGGAACCGAAGCCGCAAATTCCTGGACGGCACACCGACCATCATCATGGAAAACGGCAGGCTGTATCGCAAGAACATGAAGAAGGCCAAACTGGACCTCAGCGAGTTCATGGTGATGTGCCGCGAGCAGGGGTATTTCAACCTGGCGGACATTCACACGGCGATTTTCGAGTACAACGGCAAGCTGACCATCCTGCCCGTCACCGTGCGACGTCCTGTCACACCGCAGGACATGAAGCTGCTGCCCACACAGGAGACGCTCTTTTGCGAGGTGATCATGGACGGGCACATTCTGGAGGAAAACCTCCGGCGGATGGGCGTGGACGCCGCCTGGCTGGACAAACAGCTGCGCGCGCAGGGCATCCGCGACGCGAAGGAGGTCTTTCTGGGGCTGTGCGATCCGCAGAAGAAGCTGACGGTGTATGGAATGGATCCATGACCCACTTATATCATCGTGATACATCAGATATGCTATATTAACATAATACACGGATGAGCTCAAGATGAGTTGTGTATAACGAACTATCTATATCCATTGCGCTCAGCAG
>JBJEYK010000222.1:0-21189 GCA_051886775.1 Candidatus Ventricola sp.
TCGCCGCCGTAGCACTTGGCCAGCACGTCCTTGCGCATGGCCTTGACGGTCTCGCGCGCGATGACCTTGCCGCCGATGGCCGCCTGAATCGGGATCTCAAAGAGCTGGCGCGGAATGACGTCCTTGAGCTTCTCGGCGATGGAGCGGCCGCGGGCGTACGCGCGGTCGCGGTGGACGATCATGCTCAGCGCGTCGCAGATTTCGCCGTTGAGCAGCATGTCCAGCTTCACCAGGTCGCTGCGCTGGTAGCCGCACAGCTCGTAGTCGTAGCTGGCGTAGCCGCGGCTGCGGCTCTTGACCTGGTCGAAGAAGTCGTAGATGATCTCCGCCAGCGGCATCTCGTAGTGCAGGCAGACGCGGCTGCCCTCGTACACCATGTCCTTGAAGATGCCGCGCTTGCCCTGGCACACCTCCATCAGCGCGCCGACGTAGTCCTGCGGCGTGTGGATGCTGGCCTTGACGTACGGCTCCTCCATGTACTCGATCGTGCTCACGGCAGGCAGGTTCGACGGGTTGTCCACGTCCACCACCGTGCCGTCGGTCAGGTGCACCTTGAAGATGACGCTCGGCGCGGTCGTGATCAGGTCGAGATCGAACTCGCGCTCCAGCCGCTCCTGAATGATCTCCATGTGCAGAAGCCCCAGGAAGCCGCAGCGGAAGCCGAAGCCCAGCGCCTGGCTGGTCTCCGGGTCGTAGGTGAGCGACGCGTCGTTGAGCTGGAGCTTCTCCAGCGCGTCCTTGAGGTTTTCATAGTCCGCGCCGTCGGCGGGGTAGATGCCGCAGAAGACCATCGGGTTCACCTGCCGGTAGCCGGCCAGCATGTCTGCTGCGGGGTTGGCGTCGTCGGTGATCGTGTCGCCCACGCGCGTGTCGTGCAGATCCTTGATCGAGGCGGCGACGTAACCCACGTCGCCCGCGCGCAGCTCGGCGCAGGGCACATAGCCCGGGCTGCGCGTGCCCACCTCCACCACGTCGAAGCACGCGCCGGTGTTCATCATGCGGATGCGCATGCCCGCGCGCACGCTGCCCGACACGATGCGCACAAAGCAGATCGCGCCGCGGTAGTTGTCGTAGAACGAGTCGAAGATCAGCGCCTGCAGCGGCGCGTCCTCGTCGCCCACGGGCGGGGGCATCATCGTCACGACGCTCTCGAGCACCTCGTCGATGCCCAGGCCCACCTTCGCGCTGATCAGCGGCGCGGCGCTGGCGTCCAGGCCGATGATCTCCTCGATCTCCGTGCGCACCTCGTCCGGCCTGGCGCTGGGCAGGTCGATCTTGTTGATCACAGGAATGATCTCCAGATTGTGCTCCAGCGCCATGTAGACGTTGGCCAGCGTCTGCGCCTCCACGCCCTGCGTGGCGTCCACCACCAGCAGCGCGCCCTCGCACGCCGCCAGTGCGCGGGAGACCTCGTAGGTAAAGTCGACGTGGCCAGGGGTATCGATCAGGTTGAGCGTGTAGTCCTGTCCGTCCTTTGCGCGGTAATCCATGCGCACAGCCTTGCTCTTGATGGTGATGCCGCGCTCGCGCTCCAGCTCCATTGAATCCAGAATCTGCTCGACCATCTCGCGCTTTTCATACACGCCGGTCTTCTCCAGCAGGCGGTCGGCCAGCGTGGACTTGCCGTGGTCGATGTGCGCGATGATGCAGAAGTTGCGGATGCGCTCCATGCGTTCGTTTGCCAATGTGGGTTCCTCCGTTTGTTCAGCTTATACGCCTGTCCACGCCCCGACGAGCATCAGCACATAGCCTGCGCTCATCAGCAGACAGACCCAGATCGAGTAGTATTTGAGGCGGATGCCGCCCAGGCTGCGCAGGGTCATCAGCGCGTCGCCGAGGAACGCGAGCAGCGCCCCCGCCGCGCCCGCCGCACCGGCCAGCGGCGCCGGCCACGGCTGGAACAGGCAGGCTGCGGCCATCGCGGCGGCAGCGGCAAGGGTCAGCGCGGGCACAAGGCCCGTCACGCCCGAGAGCACACGCAGCAGCAGCAGCTGGCGCGTATTGAAGGCGATCAGTGCGCAAAACAGCACTGCGTGGGCGATCATCATCGCGACCATCGCGCATTGCAGCACGATGTTGCTGGGCACGCCCTGCGAAAGATATCCGCGGAAGAAGCCCAGCAGCAGCGGCAGAAACGCGCCAGCGCGCAGCAGCGACGCGATCAGGTACGTCTGCCTCAGGCCGCGCGCCACGGGCGCATAGCCGCTCTCCACCGCCACCGACAGCCACAGAACGCACAGCGACGCGCCCAGCAGCGCCAGCTGCCCCGCGCCGCCCCGCCCGCCGCGCGCAGCCACGCCCAGCGCGCACAGGCCGAGCAGCAGCAGCGCCATGCAAAAGCGGATCGTCTGCCCCCAGGCCTCCAGCCGGGCCAGCTGCGCCGCGCCCTCGCTCATGCCGCCGCGCAGGCGCTGTATGCCCCGGCGCATGCGCAGATCCAGCTCGTCCCAGAGGCTGTCGGCGTTTTCCTCATTGCTGATGTTGTGAAACGCGTCGGCAATCCGCCGCCCCGCCGTGCTCAGATACAGGCATACGCGCCAGCCCAGCGCCGAGTTCGCCAGCAGGATCGCCCTTGGCCGCATCGACCGGGCGAAGGCCTCGCAGCCCCGGTCGACCATCCGGTCAACAAATTCGTCGATCACCGCGCGCCTCCCTCCGGCTCTTTCCATCGGCCCCGGAATCTGGTATAATCCATGGTAGTCCTTCAAATCCAATCGTAAGGAAGTGGTTTTCTGTGAATGAAAAGCTCGAAAGCGTCGCCTGCGCGCTGCGCGCACGCGGCTTTGAAGCCGATGTGTTCGATACCGCGCAGGACGCCGCCCGCGCGCTGCTCAGCGAGCTGCCCGCAGCGCAGACTGTCGGCATCGGCGGCAGCGTGACCGTCCGCCAGATGGAGCTGGACAGGCAGCTCGCTGACGCCGGCCACACCGTCCTGTGGCACTGGACGGCCCAGGACAAGTCCGCCGCTCGCCACCAGTCGCTCAGCGCCGACTGCTACGTTTGCTCCGCCAATGCGCTGACGGAGGATGGCCTGATCGTGCAGATCGACGGCACGGGCAACCGCACCGCCGCGATGTGCTACGGCCCCGGCATGGTCTATCTGCTCGTGGGGCGCAACAAGCTCGTCTCCGGCGGCTATCCGCAGGCCGTGCGGCGCATCAAGCAGGTCGCCTGCCCGAAGAACGCCGAGCGTCTCGGTCGAGATACGCCCTGCCGCAGCGGCGCGTGCAACGTGCAGGCATGCCGGCAATCCATGTGCAGCATCTTTCTGGCGCTGGAGCGCGCCCCGGGCGGCAAGCGCACGCGCGTGCTGCTGATTGACGAGGAGCTGGGCTACTGATCCGCTCGTCCTTCCCTTGTATATTCTGACACTGCCGCGCAGGAAGCACGCCTGCGCGGCAGTCCGTTTAACGCTTGCTGCCCTTGGCGCCGGCGGCAACCTTTTGAAGGATCGTCGAGTCGAACGCGTAGACGTTGCGGCTCTTGTCGGCGTGGGCGCGCAGCGCGCCCTCCACCATCTTCTCCACCAGCTCGGCAAAGCTCACGCCGCATGCCTTCCACAGGTAGAATGCCAGCGAGCCGGGGATTGTGTTCGGCTCATTGACATAGAGCATGTCGTTTTCGTCGAGGATGTAGTCGATGCGCACCGTGCCGCGGCAGTCCAGCAGCTTGAAGATCTCCCGCGTCATCTGCTGGATGCGGCCCGTCAGCTCCTCGCCGATGGGCGCGGGCACCACGCGCGCCAGGTTCTTCATGCCGCGGCTGTCCTCGCCCTTCGCGCCGGCGTTGCGCAGGTATTTCTCGAAGAAGTCGAGGAACTTGCCGTTGTCCGACGGCACCGGCATCTCGCACACGGAGGCCGTCACGTCCTCGCCGTAGCCCAGCGCAGCGCAGTTGATCTCCACCGGGCGGGCCACGCCCACCTCCGCCAGGATGCGGCGGTCGTAGGAAGCCGCCAGATCGATGGCCTTTTCCAGCTCCTCGCGGTTATCCGCGCGGGAGACGCCGATGGAGGAGCCGAGCGCCGCGGGCTTGACAAACGCCGGATACTTGATCTTCTTTTCGATGCGCGCAATGATCTCCCCGCGCTGCGTCTCCAGCATGTCGCGGGTGAACCACTCGAAGTCCAGCACGGGATAGCCCGCGCCGCGCAGCAGCTGCTTCATCGCGATCTTATCCATGCCCACTGCGGAGCCGAGCACGCCGGAGGATGCGTACGGGATATTGGCCATCTCCAGCAGGCCCTGCACTGTGCCATCCTCACCGTGCAGGCCGTGCAGCACGGGGATGGCCACGTCGATGTGCGCGATCGGAGCGGGCACCCGGGCAAACAGCCCCGCGCGCTGCGGCGGCCACGCCCACAGGTCACCCGCGTTCGCGCTCACGTCGAGGTTCACGCGGGTGACGCCCTTGGCCATGGGGTTGAAGTCGCGGAAGGTCTCGATTTTGTCCAGCGCCTCGCCCGTGTACCACAGGCCCTCGCGGGAGATATACACCGGCGTCACGGCATACCCGGCGGCCTTGGCCGCTTCGATCAGCTGCATGGCCGAGATGATCGACACATCGTGCTCGCAGCTGCGGGAACCGAAGATCACCGCGATATTCATCTTGCTCATTCTTGCATCGCTCCTCACTCGCTGTAATTATCCGGCAGATCGTTCTCATAGAGCACCACGTCGCCCGCCTTCATCATCGCGTGCAGCGCCCTGGTGCTCTCCTCCAGGCTGCCCACCACCTGTATATGCGCCTGCGAAAAGCCCTGCGCCAGCAAGCCGTCCACGATCGGCTGGGTGTGCCTTCTGCCCACGAGGATGGCCTCGTCCACGCTGCGAGCCATCTGCTCGCCGAACGCGCGGTTGAACGCCGCCTCCTCGCCGCCCAGCTCCACCATGCCGGGCGTGATGATGATCCGCCGCCCGGGGAAGTACTCCAGCACCCGCAGCGCAGCCTGCGCGCCCACGGGATTGGCGTTGAACGCGTCGTCGATGATGGTCACGCCCGCGCCGCCGTCCAGCAGCTGCAATCGGTGCTCCACCGGCTGGCAGCGTGCCACGCCCTGGGCGATCTCGGCAAGCGTCATGCCCAGCGCGCGCGCTGCCGTGCAGCACAAAAGCAGGTTGGCGATCGCGTGCTCACCCAGCAGGCGCGTCTGGCAGACGGCCTGCTCGCCGGTCTGCGCGTCCTCCAGCACGAAGCGCGTGCCCCACGGCCCGGCCTCCGCCTGGCTTGCGCGCACCAGATCGCCCGGCATGTATTTTGCCTGGAGCGGGCACCGCGCATACAGCGCCTCGCAGATCGCGCCGTCCCGCGCGAAGATGGCGGTGCCGTCCTGCGGCAGGCCGTCGATCAGCTCGTATTTCGTATCGCGGATGCGCTCGATCGTCCCGAACGTGTCCAGGTGCTGCGGCCCGACCGACGTGATCAGACCGATGGTCGGGTGCACCAGCTCCACCAGCTCGCGGATGTCGCCCACATGGCGCGCGCCCATCTCCGCGATGAACACCTCATGCGAGGGCATCAGCTGCTCGCGGATGACGCGCGTGACGCCCATGGGCGTGTTGAAGCTCGAGGGCGTCGCCAGCACGCTGTATTTGACCGAGAGGATGTCGCGCAGCAGGAACTTCGTGCTCGTCTTGCCGTAGCTGCCGGTGATGCCGATGCGGATCAGATCCGGGTTGCGCGCAAGCCGCGCCTGCGCGTCGCGCATGAACTGGCGGTTGATGTGCGTCTCGATCGGCTGCGCGCACACGGCTGCCAGCGCGATGAGCGCAGCCTCCAGCGCCGGCATCAGGTACAGCAGCACGGGCGAAATCAGCCCCGCGATCAGCGTCGCAAAGAAGGCCGTGGCCAGGTGCATGGCAAGCAGGCGTTTCACCCGCTCGGTAATCACGAAAGGCTTCTTGAGCTTCTCACGCCGGAAGCGCGCAAACAGCAGCGCCGCGAACGCCGCCGCCAGCACGAGCCGCACGATCACCGGCGCATGCAGCGCGCAGGCCGTCACGCCGACGGCTGCCAACGCCGCGCCCGGCAGCAGCGCGCGCTGCGCATTGCGCTTCACGCTGCGGAAATAGCCCGGCAGCTGATAGCTCTCCAGCTGAAAATAGTGCAAAAGCCGCCAGCCGGCAGCCACGCTGCACGCAGAGACGACCAGCGCCTCGATGACCGTCACGATGAGGTACATATTATCTCCCTTCCAGAAGGAAGCTTCCTGCGATGCGCAGGAATTTCGCGTTCTGCTCCAGATAGGCGAAGTGGCCCGCGCCCTCCTCCACCACCAGACCCGCGTCGGGGATTTTCTCCGCCATCAGCCTGCCCATCCACAGCGGGGTCTCGGTATCCTGCGCGCCCCAGTACAGGAGCGTCGGGGCCTTGATCTTCTCCAGCTGATCCGTCAGGTCCAGCGAGATCACCCGGTTGAACGTTTTGCGCATGTCCGGCGTGAGCGCGCGGTAGTCGCTCGAGCCGAAGCGCTGCACCAGCGCCTCGCGCCCCTTCTCCGGCAGGCTGCCGAACAGTCGCGTCTTCTCCGCCAGGTTCATGGCGCCGCGCAGCCCCTTGTACAGCTGCTGCCGCGCCGTAGCCTTGCCCGTCTTCGGCGGACGGATGCCCGCCGCGCCCGTGAGGATCATGCGATCCACCAGCTCCGGGCGCGTCGCCGCCAGATAAATCGCCACGCGCGCGCCGAAGGAATGCGCCACGATGTCGCACGGCGCCATCTGAAGCCTTTGGATGATCTGCGCCGTCATCTCCGCGTATTCCGGCACGCCCCACGGCTCCGGCGGCGGCAGCGCCTTGCCCTGCCTGCCGTGGCCGGGGAAGTCGATCGCCGCCACGCGCATGCCCGTCTGCAGCAGGCCGGCCACGCTGCTCATCATCTGGGCGGAGCAGCCCCACCCGTGCAGCAGCAGCGCGGCCCGCTGCCCGCTGCCGCCCGTGGTCACCTCAACCTTTGCGCCGCACACCTCAAGCTGCATGGTTCGTTCCTTTCTGTCCCTTCGATTTTCTTATTATACTCCAGTTTTTGTCAAATTAAAAGAGGGCAATGCGCGCCATTGTCCCTGTATGGTATGCGCCCCGGAGCGCAGTCTTTCCCCGTCACTGCGCCCGGGCGGGAAGATCGCAGTACATAATCAGCGCGTCCTCGCGGTTGTCCTCGTAATAGCGCTTGCGGTAGCCCACGTCCAGCATGCCGCAGGCGTGGTACAGGCTCTGCGCGGCCAGGTTCGAGCGGCGCACCTCCAGGGTGATCATGCCCATGCCGCTCTCCTGCGCCAGCGCCATCAGCGCCTGAAAGATTCGCCTTCCGTAGCCCCTGCGCCTGACATCAGGATGCACCGCCACGTTGCAGACATGCGCCTCATCGATCACCAGCCACATGCCCGCGTAGGCCAGCACGCGCCCCTCGCCGTCGTCCAGCACCAGCCAACGGGCGACGACGTTCTCGCGCACGTCGTGCAGGATCGACTCCTCGCTCCAGGGCATGGCAAAGCACAGCGTCTCGATTTCGTGGATCTGCGCCACGTCCGCCTCGCGGATCGCGCGGATGAACGGCTCAGCCATGGGCCTCCTCCGTTTCCTTCGCCCGGGCGGCCAGCCGCGCGGTGCGTTCGCGCTCCGCCTGCGGCGCGCGCAGGTACAGCGGCAGCAGCGTCATGCAGTCCTGAAGGGCATCGGCGCTTTGCGCCTTGAGCATCGCCAGCGCGCAGGCGCTTGCCGCCCGCAGCCCGCGGTGCTGCGCCGCGGCAAAGTGCGCGCGCGCCCCCAGCCGCGCCCGGATGGCCGATTCCATCGCCTCCGCGCCGTCGCCCAGGAAGATCGCGTCGCGCCCGGTCGCCTCCACGCGATCCAGGAACGCGCTGAGCGGCTCGGCCACATCCTCGCACAGGCGCACAGGCGGCATCCCGCCTTCAAACATCGCGCCGTAGACCTGCTGCGCGCGCGCGTCCAGAATCGGGCAGATCACGCCCGGGAAGCCCTCCGCGTTGGCGGCAAGCGCCTCCAGCGCGTCCACACCCAGGCAGGGCTTGCCCGTCGCCTGCGCAAGCGCCTTCACCGTCGACACGCCGATGCGCACGCCCGTGAACGAGCCGGGGCCGACCACCGCGCCGAAGACGTCGATGTCCGCCGGCGTCAGCTCGCACAGCGACAGCGCCGTGTCCGCCATTGGCATCACGCGCTGGCTGTGCGTCCTGCCGCTGGTCAATTGCAGCTCGCAGACGATTCTGCCCGCCTGCGCAATGGCCACGCCGCACGCCGGCCCGGACGTGTCAATCACAAGGATATTCATCGCAAGCCTCCATTGTCCGCAGGATGTCGCCGACCCTGCCCTCGTCAAACCGCCCCATGGGCGTCAGCGTGACCGCGCGCCCGTCCTGCGCATAGCACAGCTCGATGGCCAGCGCGTCGGCGGGCATCGCCTCCTGCGCCATCTGCGGCCACTCGATCATCGCCGCGCCGTCCTCCGGCGGGATGTACTCCTCCAGCCCCATCTCATACAGGGCGTCGGCGTCCTCCAGCCGGTAGAGGTCAAAGTGATACAGCTTCATCGCCCGGCCCTCGTGAATATTGAGGATCGTGAACGTGGGGCTGGGCACCGGGCCTTCCACGCCCATGCCCCGCGCCGCCGCGCGCGTGAGCACGCTCTTGCCCGCGCCCATCTCGCCCGTGAGCAGCACCACGTCGCCCGCACGCAGACAAGCGCCCAGGGCATAGCCCAGGCGCTGCGTCATGCTTTCAGTGGCGCAATCGATTGAAATCAAATTCATTCACCCGATCTGGTTGGCTTCCCCGTCAGCAGCCGCTGTGCAGCAGCGGGGAAACGCGCTTGTAGAGCAGATAGGTCAGCGCGCTGAGCACGCCGCCCTTGAGCACGTTGAACGGCGCGGTGATCAGCAGCACCAGCTTAAGCGCGCTGTCCACCGCAGGCACAGCCGCCTGCCCCATGCCGATGATCGCCTCCAGCGGCAGGTTCATCAGCGTCTGATACGCCGGAATGAGGATGTAGTAGTTGACCAGCACGCCCGCGGCTGTCATCGCCGCGATGCCCAGCAGCATCGCCGCCAGCGCGCCGCGCCGCGTCTTGCGTTTGCGGTAGAACAGGCTGGCCGTCGCGACGAACGCGCCGGACATCAGGATGTCCGCCAGCTCGCCCACGCAGGCCGTGCTCGTGCCCAGCATGTGCACCAGGTTCTTGATCACGATCACCGCCATGCCCTGGATGGGGCCCATCGCAAAGCCCGCCAGAATCGCGGGCAGCGTGGAAACGTCCAGCTTGTAGAACGCCACGACGGGGATCTCGATATAGTACAGGATGACCGCCATCGCGCTCAGCAGGCCGCAGCGGGTCAGGGTGAACATGGATGAATCTCTGCTTGCCATATGCCCTCCTCCCGGCGCCAAGGCATTCCGATAACAGACAGCCCCTGACGGCAGAGCGATCAGGGGCCGAAATCATCGGCGATTGCGCAAAAGGCGTCCTCTCTCCTCCAGCCTGTACGGCCAAGCCCGGAATCGTCGTCCCTTCAGCTGACGGGCTGCGCCCGGGAATCGCGCCCCAAAGACGCTCCGCAGCCACGCTGCGGGTCGGGATGATTATACTATGGCCGCGTTCGTCTGTCAATACGCGCGCATCACCTGGCCCGCGCCGCGCAGTAGACCTCGATGGCCCGCGCCATGCACGCCGCCGTGCCCTCGCCCGCGCGGTCGATGCTCTGGCGGAAGCGCTCGTCCGCCGTGTACATCTGGCCCAGGCCCGCCAGAATCTCGTCCGTACAGGTGTAGTAGTTGTCCGTGATATACGCCTGCCAGCGCGCAACCAGCGCCTGCACACGCTCGTCCTCCGGCGGCAGGCTGCGCACCTGGGCAAACGAGCGCATCAGCGCGTCCATACCCGCCTGCGCGTCGCGCCAGTCCTGCGCGCCCCTGGCCTGTGCCCGCCGCTCGCTCTCCTGCCAGGCCGGAGTCCCACCCCAGCGCGCCTTCGCCTCCTCGGCGTACTGCGCGCGCAGCTTTTCAATCTCCTGCATGCTGAATACCTCCAGTTCTGCGGGGCCTTCTCCACGGATCGCGCGGTCGAGCCGGTCGATGATCGCGTCCATGCGCCGGCGCTTCATGCACAGCAGCGTCCGCTGGCGGCGCATCGCCTCGCGCGCGTCGTAGCCCGGGCTGTCCAGCATCCTGGCGATTTCCTCCAGCGGGAAGTCCAGCTCCCGCAGGAAGAGAATCTGCTCCAGACGCAGCAGCGCCCGATCGTCATAGTAGCGATAGCCCGCGCCGGACACGCGGCTGGGGTGCAAAAGGCCGATCTGATCGTAGTGGCGCAGCGTGCGCACGCTGACGCCCGCCCGCCTCGCCGCGTCGCCGATCAGCCATTCCTCCCGCACACGATCCATGGGAATCCCCCCTGCTTTGGTTTTGTTTCCTTTCGGGAACAGCATCAGGATACAGCACGACGCAGCGTCAGGGTCAAGCGCTGTTTTCATCTTTTCCGAAGATTTTTTCAAGCAGCGCATATGTCCACGCCGGTCGGCTCCTGCCCTCGTCCTGCCAGCCCGCCAGCAGGTCGAGCGTGTAGAGCAGCTCCCTGGCACGCTTCCTGCGCCAGGCCGCGTCGTGCGTCAGCCTCGCTGCGCGTCCCCTCGCCGAAAAGCCCGCACGCCTGGCGGTCATCACCGCGCGGCGCAGGTGGTAGTCGCCGGTGACGACCAGCACGCGGCGCCCCTTCGCCCCGCCCAGCAGCGCCGCGGCGTTGCGGATATTCTGCATCGTGTCCTGCGACTGCTCCTCCCGCACCACCGCGCTTTGCGGCACGCCCGCCTCGCGCAGCAGGCCGGCCATGACCGCCGCCTCCGCGCGCGCATGGCCGGGCAGCGTGCCGCCGCAGACGACGATGCGCGCCGACAGCCCCCGGTGATACGCCCGCGCCGCCTCCCTCGCGCGCAGGCGCAGCTCCTGCGTCGGCTGATCGTGCGCGTCCAGCTCCACGCCCAGCAGCAGGATCGCGTCAAAGCCCCTGCTCATAGCGCCGCCATCTCCTCCAGCAGCGCCGACGGCGTCGCGGCGATGTGCTGCGCGCCCGCCTCCCGCAGGCATGCCTCGGTGCGGAAGCCCCAGCTCACCGCCACGCAGGGCAGGCCCGCGTTGCGCGCCGTGATCACGTCCACGTCCGAGTCGCCGACGTAGACCGCCCCGTCCGCGCTCACGCCCAGCTGGCGCAGCGCCTCGAGCACACTGTCGGGCGCGGGCTTGCGCCGGCGCGCCGGATCGTCGCCGACTGCAACGGCCACCCTGTCGCCGAAGTACGCCCGGCTGAGAGACTTCACCGCGAAGTCGATCTTGTTGGAGACGATCGCGTGGCGCACGCCCTGCGCGGACAGCGCGTCCATCGCCTCCAGGATCCCGTCATACGGGCGGGTGTGATCCTGGCTGTGCGCGGCGTAGTGCGCGACAAACGCGTCGTACACCGCCTGAAAGGCCGGGTTCTGCGTGCCCAGCGGCACCGCGCGCTCGATCAGCTTGCGGATGCCGTTGCCCACAAACGCGCGCACCTCCTCGCGCGTTCGCGCGGGCAGGCCGTTTTGCAAAAGCGCCGCGTTGACGCTCGCCGCCAGGTCATCCAGCGTGTCCAGCAGGGTGCCGTCCAAATCCCAGAGCACCGCCTTGATTTCCATGTGCATTCTCCTCCCGCTTCATCGCGCTGTACAACGAACGAAGGGGCCGAAGCCCCTTCATCCCCATCCTTCTGTCACTGTACGTCGTTCTCGTCGAACGGGTCGCCGCATTCCGGGCAAAACCTCGGCGGATGCTGCGGATCGGCGGGCTGCCAGCCGCACTTGTCGCAGCGGTAGAGCGGTGCGCCCGCAGGCTTTTTCGCGCCGCACTGCGCGCAGAACTTGCCCTGGTTCACCGCGCCGCACGCGCACGTCCAGCCGCTCTGCTCCGGCTTCTTTGCGCCGCACTCCGGGCAGAACCTGCCCGTCGCCCGCGCGCCGCACGCGCAGACCCAGCTGCCCGCCGCGCTCTCCGGCTTCTTCGCGCCGCACTCCGGGCAGAATTTGCCCGTCGCCCGCGCGCCGCACGCGCATGTCCAGCTGCCCGCCGCGCCTGCCGGCGCAGCCTGCGGCTGGGCCGCCTGCTGCTGCGCGCCCATCTGGAACAGCTGCGCGGCGTTCGCCCCGCTGCCCTGGGCCATGTTCATGCCCATAAAGCCGGTGAACGCGCCGCCCTGATTCTTCGCCGCGTCCTGCATGGCCTGCGCCTGCGCGCCCACCAGGTGCGCCGCCGCCATGTTCGCGTTGCGGAAGACGGCGTTGCGCTGCAGCTCCTTGATCATCGCCTCGTCCTCCTCGGAGGCCTTCACCGAGTTGATGCCAAAGGAGATGATCTCCACACCGCGCAGGTTGGCCCACTTCTCGGAGAGCACCTCGTTGAGCGCGCCGGCGATCTCCATCGTGTGGCCGGGCAGCGCGCTGTATCGGATGCCCATCTCCGAGAGCTTGGCAAACGCCGGCTGCAGCGCGGTGAGCAGCTCGCTTTTGAGCTGGCTGTCGATCTGCTCGCGCGTGTAGTCGCCCTCCACATTGCCGCAGACGTTTTTGTAGAACAGCATCGGGTTGGTCACGCGATAGCTGTATTCGCCGAAGCAGCGGATGGCGATATCGACATCCAGGCCGATGTTCTGATCCACCACGCGGAAGGGCACCGGGCTGGGCGTGCCGTACTTGTTGCCCAGGATTTCCTTCGTATTGAAGTAATACACCCGCTGCTCCTTGCCCGCCTGGCCGCCGAAGGAGAGGCGGTCAAACGCCGCCCTGAGCACATCCTTGGCCTTCTGGGTGTCCAGCGGGCCGTAGAACAGGCTCGGCTCCGCGTTGATATCGAAGACATACTCGCCCGGCTCGGCGCAGAAGTCCACGATCCTGCCCTGATCCACGATCAGCATGCACTGACCGTCGGCCACTGCGATGACGGAGCCGGCCGAGATCACGTTGTCATCCTCGACGCGGCTGCCGCCGAAGCGGCCCTTCGTCTTTTTCATCGCCTTGGTCGCCAGCACGTTGTCCGGCAGCGCGTCCACATAAAAGAATTCCTTCCACTGGCTGGCCAGCGTGCCGGAAGCGGCGTTCAGTCCCGCAGAAATCAGTCCCATGGCTCTGTTCCTCCCCTGTGCTGTGGTTTACTTTTTGTCCTTGCCGTCGTTTTTCTCGATCCTTCGGCGCTCGGTCGTCTCATACAGGAAGTGATCCGACTGCTCGCTGAGGCCGAAGGAGCCTTCCCGCACATAGCCCGACGCCTCGCTCTGCATGCTCGCCTGGTTGAGCTGCGCCTTGAGGCAGCCGACGACCACCAGCGCGACGATGGCCGCCAGCACTGCTGCCATCAGCAGTGTGCCGCTGGCCAGATACTCCGTCAGGTACAGCGCCAGCGCCGCCAGGGCGAGCACCCCGGCGAAGACGCCGCCGCCCCAGGCAAGCGACTTGGCCATGTCCGCAGGCACGTCGCAGGTCAGCTTGCCGGTCTGCCCGTTGATGGCGAAGGTGTAGGTTTTCTCCTCCTTCTTGGTGGTGATCAGCCACACCGGCATCAGCACCGGCGTCGCCCGGCAGCCTTCCGCGGAGAACTGGCGGCTCCGCTCCGTCACGCTGGTGTAGCCGCTCACGGTATTGCGCAGGGCGGCGGCCATGCTGCTCTCCACCCGCTCCACCGCGCGGCCCTCGCACACCTTCGCATCCACGTCTGCGTGATCGGCCAGGGCGCCGGCCAGCACCGCCGGCTGGAACGGCACCGCCGCGCTCATGTCGTATGGCTCCAGGGATTCGGTGATCGCGTCATCGAGCTTCTCGCTGCCGTCGACCGGGATGTTCTCAAAGGCCATGCCGCCCGAGCGGTGCACGACATAGTGCCGCGTGCGGGTGATCTCCCAATCGCCGCTGCGCTCGGTGGTCTTCTTCTCAGCGTCGTAGACGATGCTCGCGGCTGCGTCGCATTCAAACAGCCAGTACGGCACATACAGCTTGCGGATGTCGGCAATGCGGTTGCGCCCCTTTAAAAAGATGTTGGGCATCAGCTTCTTGCCCTTGAAATACCCGCTGAACTGCTGCTGCGCCTGCTCCTTCGTGACGGTGAAGGGAATCACCTTCTCCGGCTTCACGCTGCCCTCGATCCGGTCGGGCAGGATCGTCGGGCTGCCGCAATAGGGGCACTCGGTGGCGGTGGTCGTGTCCTCGGTCATCAGCTCCGCGCCGCAGCTCTTGCAGATGAACGCCTGCATCTGCCCGGCATCCGCCGCGCCAAACGACTCCGCCTTCAGGTCAAACGCGATGCCGCCCGCCTGGCTCTCCTGGTTCATCGCCTGAACAGCCTCCGGCTCAAAGCCGGTGCCGCAGGCGTCGCAGATCAGCTTGCCCGCCGCCGCGTCGTACCGCAGCGGCGCGCCGCAGCAGGGGCATTGATAGGCCATTGTACTCATGCTCTTGCCCTCCCTCAGTATTTCCTGATCACTGTGCCTCCGGCTCAAAGTGCATCAGCATCGAGTCGAAGTAGTTCATATCAAAACCGTCCTGCGTCACAACGGCGGTCAGCGGGCTGCCGAAATAGTCCATCACCAGGGCAGGCGCAGGGCCTGCATCCGTCTGGACAGTCTGCTGCGACCAGGGCAGCAGCGGAAGCGTCTGCCCGGCAAACACCAGCTCCGCCGTCCCGTCGGCGTGGAAGGTCAGCGCATAGGTCAGCCCGCCCAGCATCTGCGCGGAGAGCGTAACCCCTGCCACATCGGCGCTGGTCATGACATAGCGCGTCTCCAGCCTGGAAGCGGCGATGTCCCCCGCAGCCGCCTGCCCGTCCGCAGGCGCTGCGCCATCCTGCGCGGCAGGCTGCTCGCCTGCCCCATCCGGGGCATCCGCGCGCACGAAGATCATCTGCGCGCCCTCCGCCGGCATGCACAGCGTGCCGTCCGGCATCGGGATCAGCGTCATGCCGGCGTCGGGCAGCACCGCGGCGCCGTCCGTCACGCTCCAGGCGACCGTCTCGGATTCCCCATCCGAGGTCAGCGACACCGTGCCGTCCTCGTGCAGCACCATCGCAAATTCCATGCCCAGGTCGGCCAGCGGCAGAAGCTCGCCGCCCATGTCCAGCGCCTGCGCCGTCCAGGCGCCGAAGAAGGCCGCGCCCTCCTCGCCAACGGGCATCGCGGGCATCGGCGTCGCGGTCGGCGCCGGCGTCGGCAGGGGTTCACTCTCCACCGCCGCCAGCAGCGCGTTCACGTCGGGCATCTGCGCAGGATCCGTCAGGCAGCGCTCCAGCGGAAAGGCCTCGCTTTGATCGCTGTTGAGCAGCGCGTATTCGCTCATCTCCTGCACATAGCGCCCCAGGTACACCGTCTGCAGGCTCGTGCAGCCGTCGAAAACATAGCGATCCAGGCTGCGCACGCCGTTGACAAACACCACCTCGCGCAGGCTTGTGCACCCGGCAAACAGCCCCTCCGGCACGGTTTCCAGCGGCGCATAGCAGATCACCGTCTCCAGCGCCGTGCAGTTCTGGAGGGCGTAGAGCGGAATCTCTGTGATCGTCTCCGGGATGACGAGCGAGCGCACGGGCAGCTCGGCATCCTCGCCGTCCTGCGCGCAGGCGCGGCCCATCATGCTGCCGCCGAGCATGGTCATCTGTATGCCGTCGATCTCCCGCGGGAGCACAAGGTTGAGCGCATAGCCCTGGTAGGTATCCAGGCGCGCGTATTCCTCGTCATACCAGAAATCCTCGCCCGGCAGCGGCTCCTGCTCCATGGGAAGCTGCTTGGCGGGCGCTTCGCCCACGCGGGCAACCGGATCGTTCCAGGCGCGCCCGACGAGCGCCGACAGCGCGGCCACCTGTGCATCGGTCGCGTCCGGCGCAGCCAGCACCGTCTCAACGCGCGCAAGCGCCTCGCCCATATCCTGCGGCAGCACCGAGGGATCGCACAGCACCGTCACCCTTTGCAGGCCCGTGCAGCCCTCCAGCACGCCCGCGCCAATCTGCTCCAGCGAGGCAGGCAGCGTCAGCTCCGTGAGATGCGCGCAGCCGCGGAACGCGCCGTCGCCCAGCGTGGTGATGGAATCGAACATCTCCACATATTCCACGCTGCTGTCGGCGAACGCCTCGGTGCCGATCGTCGTGAACCAGCCGCAGTGATGCGGATAGAAGCTGCGGATGGTCTGGTTCCCCTTGAACAGACCGTCGCCCAGCGCGGTGACGGCGATGCCGTCATAGTCCGTCCAGATGGTCAGATCCGGCTCCTCGCCGTGATAGGCCGTCCACACGCCGTCTGTGACGGTCGTCACCTCCAGGGTATTCTCCGGAAGCCTCGCCACGCCGCCGCTGACCGGGTTGTTGATCCACACCGTACAGCCCGGGCACTGCTCCGCCAGCATCGCGGCATACGCATCGCGGGTTTCGCGCGATATATTCCACGGCAGATCGAGATCCGCCACGCTCGTGTCGGCAAAGGCGTCCGGCGCGATGTCGATCGGCTCATGCAGATCAAAGGCCATGTAGCGCAAAGCGGAGCCGGCAAACGCGCGCGCTCCGATGCGCTCAACCCGACCGGCCAGATAAAGCTCCTCGCTCCAAGCACCTTCAAATGCGCTGTCGCCGATCACGCGCAGCGTATCCGGCAGGCAGAGGATGCTCTGACGAATATACATGAACGCCCGGACGCCGATCTCCTCCAGGCCGCCGCCCCACACGATCACCTTGCCCGTCGCGTTGAGGAACGCCTCATCCGCGATCACCTTCAGCGAATCGGGGAAGCGGATATACGCCAGATTGCAGGCCTGCCGGAAGGCAGCCGCCCCGATTTGCTCCACACCCTCCGGGATCACGACGCCATAGAGTGCGCAGTCTCCAAAAAATGCCTGATCGCCGATGGCGTGCACGGGCACACCGCCAATCGTTGCCGGGATCTCCAGCCAGGCGCTGCTGCCGGTGTAGCCGGTGATGGTGCCGGTCTGCGCGTCGAACACAAAGTCGCTCTCCGCCGCCGCGGCATCGTCCCGGACGGCAGGCTGCCCGCTGGGCTGCAGCCGCCCCGCCGCGCCCGCGCAGTCCGCCAGCGCTTCCTGATAGGCCTGCATCTGATCATCCGGCACACGGATCACGCAGTCTGCAGGCAGGCCGTCAAAGAGCCAGCCCAGCTCGCTGAACACCGGGCAGACGCCCTCAAAGCGGATCTCGCGCAGGCTTTCGCACCAATAGAAGGCGCCGGACACATACCGCACCGACGCCGGTACGGTGACGCTTTCCAATGCGCCGCAACTCGAGAAGTTGCCCATCTCGATGGCCCTCAGCCCGTCGGGCAGGGTCACTTCGGTCAGGCCATCCATCCAGCTGATGGCGCTGCCCTGCAGGGCCGTGACGCCCTGCGGCAGCACGAGCGACGTCACCCCATGCTGATTCTGGAAGCAGCCGGAGCCAATGGCGTTCACCGCCCAGCCATCCACCTCGCCCGGCACCCAAACCTCGCCGGCCAGGCTGCCATTCAGCTTCAGATACCAATTGTTCTCATCATAGCGCCACAGGTTCTCCTCAGCCATGGCAGGCAGCGCCAGGCACAGCAGCAGCAGAAAGACCATCAGCTTCCTCATCCTCAGGACCTCCCTCTCAATTGAAGTGTTGTCATCATCATGGCGGCGTTCAGGATCACAGCTCCGGTCCGTCATATCCCGTCAGCGCGCCGCTGACCAGCGCGCACAGCCAGGCCGCGTGCCCGCGCAGCTGAAGCTCCAGCGCGGCATAGGGCGCGTCATCGCCCGGATATACCTGGAATGTGCCATAGTATGCGGCAATCGCCTGCTCCTGCGCGTCCATCGCCGCGAGAAACGCCTCCCGCGCCTTGGCAATCCCGCCGTGCTGGCTCTCGTCCGTGCAGGCGATCCACTGGTCATACTGCCGGACGATCTCCTCCCGCCACAGCGCGCAGGCCTGCCGGGCCTTCGCGGCGGAGCCGTCGTCCATCAGCCGGCGCGTCGTTTCAAGCAGCGTGCCGTGCGCCTGGCAGTAGACCACCGCGCCGCTGCCGTCGCTGGCCGTCAGGTGGCTGCAAAACGGCGCCGTCATCTCCTGTGCAGACGCGCCCTCCGGCAGCTCGCCGGTCAGCAGCAGATAGTCGCCGCGCAGCGAGGCAAGCAGCGCGTCGTCGGCAATACCGTCCACCTTCAGGCCCGCGTGCGCCTCATACTGGCGGACAGCCTGCTCCGTCCGCTTTCCAAACACGCCGTCCGGCTCCTCGAACAGCCAGCCGGTGCCAAGCAGCAGCCGCTGCAGCTCCGCCACCTCGCTGCCGGTATCCCCCCGGCGCAGCTGCGCGGACGCGATGCCCGGCATCAGCAGCAGCGCCAGCAGCAGCGCCAGTCCGGCGCTTCGCCATGTTCCGCTCATACGGGTTCCCCCTGTCTTTAGCCCTGTCGCCGTGCAACCGCAGGCTGCGGTGCACACATTCTTCCTTCTCTGCCCAAATTATCGCATATTTCTCAGGCAAAAGCAACGGCAATTTCCCCGTCCGGCTTGCCCCTGGCGCACAAAAAAACGCGGGAAGGCGCGGCTACCCACGTTTTGTATTCTAATCGTGCGCGCAAAGCTCCTGTGTCCGCCTCCATAGAGCGGGACGCTGATTCCGCTTTCCTTCCGTTGCGGCCTCTCATTCCTGGTCCGGGCTTTGCGCCGCGCGTATGCAAGCCGCAAAGGCTTCCTTATACAGCCTGACCGCTGCCCTGCTTACGGCGCGCACGCGAGCAGCGGCGCGTACGGCCCTGTGATTGGGGAGCGCAGCAGTAGCGGGCAAAACGGATGCGAAAGCGCGGCGGCTGCGAGGGCCAGAAAGCGCCCGACAGGCTCAAAGGGAAGCTCGCCTGCGGCGTCCGGCAGAAGCTGGCGGCGCAGGAAGGCGTGCGGATGCGTCAGCGGCAGGGTGAGCGGATGGCGCGCCATGGCTCCGGCGGGGCGCAGCGGCAGAAACAGCGCGTCCAGCGGCTGGCCTGCCCCGGCGTCCGCCAGCGCGGATAGCGCCTCGGGCGAGGCCTCCTTCCGGCGCGCCGCGCACAGGAAAGCGGCGAGTCGCCCGTCCTCCTGCGGCAGGGGCTGGGCCAGCGCGTGCTGCTCCAGCCGTGCAGGCAGATCGCGCAGCGCCGCGTCGCACGCGCCCATGCGCTCGCGCAGGAGCTGGGCGCACACGAGCAGCGCAGCCTGCTGGGCGGCGTCCGGGGCGGGCGTCCGGGTGTCCAGCGCGGTCTGCACCTGGCGGGCCGCCTCGTCCGGCTCCAGCAGGCCGAGCATGCAGCCCGCGCAGGCGGCGAGCATGCCAAGGGCAGACGGCGCAGCCCCGTGCGCGTCGAAAAACGCAGCGTCGGCCAGCGTGCGCAGCTGCGCCTTTTCCTGATCCGTGAGCGGAATGCGCTCCAGCGTGGGCGCGTCCAGCGCGGGCAGCAGCAGCGGCGCGCCCAGCCACAGCAGCGAAAGCGGCAAGAGCGGCGCCAGCATGCGCACGCCTGCCACGGCGGCGGCCAGCAGAGCCAGCCCCATCAGCGCGCAGCCGCGCGCGGTGAGCAGCGCGGCGGGCACGCGCACGCGCAGGGATGGGGCGTGCGCAAGCGCGCGGCACAGCAGCGCGTCCAACGCCAGCCCCGCCGTGAGCGGCAGCAGTGAAAGGCGCGTGAGCACGCCCGGCAGCAGCCGGGGTCGCATAATCGACGGCAGCTCCGGCAGGAGGGCGGCCAGCAGCGGCGGCGCGCCCAGCCACGCGCCGGCAAACAGCAGCGCCAGCTGGAGCAGCGGCACGGCAGCCTCCCTGCCGCCGCGCAGGCAGCGCTTATGCCAGTCGGAAAGCAGCGCGCCCAGCGTCGCGCGCTCGCGCGGGACAAACAGGCAGTCCGCCGCCAGCGGCGCCTCGGGCGGGACGGCGCGCAGCACCTGCGGCGTGCACAGGATCGGGCCGTCGGTCGGCGCGCAGCCCTGCCGGGCGCTGCGCAGCGCGCGCCACAGCCCCAACGCCGAGAGGGAAAAGCCCTGCGCGGCCAGGCGGGTGACGGCGGAGGCCGGGTATTCCATGCGCGGGCGCACCGCCCCGCAGACGCAGCCTGCCTGCCCCAGCACGCGAAGCATGCGCGCGGGCGTGTCCGGCGTGCAGGTCAGCGACAGCGGCATCATCAGCACGGCGGCGTATTGCCCCCGCAGGGAGGCAGGGGAAAAGGTGGCCGCCTCGAACGCCGCGTCCGTGCGCCCGTCCAGCAAAAGCTGCGCGACGACCTGGCGCGCGTCCGGCTGCTGCGATGCGCCGACATAGCAGCGCTGCGCATCGTCCCACGCGCGGCGGCGGACGAGCAGCAGCATGCGGCCGCTGCTCCTGCTGTCCATCGCCATCACCCCGGACTGCAATAGCCGCACGAGCGCGTCATCCTCCGGCATGCGCGCTCCGGGCGCGTCCGGCAGATCGCACAGCAGCAGCATGTGCCCGCCCGCGCCGGCGCGCCCCGCCTGGCGGCGCACCTGCCGCAGCGCCCGGCTGGCTGCGGCGGGCGTTTGCGGGGTGAAGGTGATGACATGCAGCAGCGCGCCGTCCATGAGCGTCCCTCCCTGATGGAATACGCTCAGTGTGTGCGGCGCGCGCGGCGGATATGTGCCGTTTTTTCGCAGGCATACACGCGCCGCCGGGCGCATATGCTGATGAATCAGGGGCGGCATGGGCCAAATCCCGGGCCTAAGCCCGGAAAAATGGCGTTTTCAGGGGCAATTGAGGATTGATCTTCGATGATGAGCGTGCTATAATGTAGGATAGCGTTTTGGGATCTCCGGGGCGCAACCATGTATGCCATCATCAATATGATCATGTATGAATTCAGGAGGAGCAAAGCAAATGAGCACCACCGTAGAGAAGATTGCCAGCAATAAGGTGAAGCTGTCCTTTGACATCGAGAGCGCGAAGTTCGACGAGGCGATGGGCAAGGCCTACCTCAAGGTTCGCGGCCAGGTGAATATTCCGGGCTTCCGCAAGGGCAAGGCCCCGCGCAAGCTGATTGAGAACATGTACGGCGAGAGCGTCTTCTACGACGAGGCGTTTGAGCTGATCTTCGACGAGGTCTACGGCCCCGCTGTCGAGGAGAACAAGCTCGAGGTCGTCGACCGCCCGGAGATCGACATTCAGGAGATCGGCGCGGGCAAGAACCT
>JBJEYK010000223.1:0-4555 GCA_051886775.1 Candidatus Ventricola sp.
TGGCGATCGCCGCGCCGCAGCCGAAGGTCTTGAACTTCGCGTCGCGCACGACCTGCTGCTCATCGATGTCCAGATAGATGCGCATGATGTCGCCGCACTTGGCGTTGCCCACGGTGCCCACGCCGCTGGCGTCCTCAATCTCGCCGACATTGCGCGGGTGCATGAAGTGATCCATCACCTTTTCAGTATACATGTCTGTTTGCCTCCGTCCTGTTGGTTGTCACTTGGCGCTGCGCACAAAGTCCTCGTACAGCGGGGACATGCTGCGCAGGCGCGGGATGATGCCGCAAAGCGCGTCGACCGCGGCGTCGGCATCGGCCAGGGTCGTCTCCTCGGAGAGGGACAGGCGCAGCGAGCCGTGCGCGATCTCGTGCGGCAGGCCGATGGCCAGCAGCACATGCGACGGATCGAGCGAGCCGCTCGTGCAGGCGGAGCCGCTCGACGCGCAGATGCTCTGCGCATCCAGCAGCATCAGCATGCCCTCGCCCTCGACAAAGCGGAAGCAGAAGTTCACGTTGCCCGGCAGGCGCTGCGTGCGATGGCCGTTGAGCCTGGCATAGGGGATTTCCTTCTCGATGCGCGCGATGATGTGGTCGCGCACCGCGGCGACCTTTGCCATCGTCTCCTCCATGGCCGCAGATGCCTCCTGCGCCGCCGCGCCCATGCCCACGATGCCGGGCACATTGCTCGTGCCGGCGCGGCGCTTCTTCTCCTGCGCGCCGCCGTCCATGAACGGCGCGAGCTTCACGCCCTTGCGCACATACAGGAAGCCCACGCCCTTGGGGCCATGGAACTTGTGCGCGCTGGCGGAGAGCAGGTCGATGTGCATCCGCTCGACATCCAGCGGGATGTGCGCGAACGCCTGCACCGCGTCGGTGTGGAAGATCACGCCGTGGCGATGGCAGACCTCGCCGATCGCCTCCAGCGGCTCGATGGTGCCGATCTCGTTGTTCGCCGCCATGATGGACACGAGCACCGTGTCCGGGCGGATCGCCGCCTCCAGGGCAGCCGGGTCGACCAGGCCGTCCGCGTCCACCGGCAGGATCGTCAGCGCCCAGCCCTGCTTCTCCAGCGCCTGCGCGCTGTGCAGGATGGCGTGATGCTCGATGGCCGAGATGATCAGATGCTTTCCCTTGCCGGCATTGGCCAGCGCCGCGCCCTTGAGCGCCCAGTTGTCGCTCTCCGTGCCGCCGGAGGTAAAGAAGATCTGCGCGCTCTTCGCGCCAATGACCGCTGCCACCTGCTCGCGCGCCTTCTCCACCGCCGCCGCGCTGGCCGCGGCGAAGCCGTAGGTTCCGGCGGGATTGGCGTACTGCTCCATCATGTACGGGCGCATCGCCTCAAAGGCGCGCTCGCTCAGCCGCGTGGTGGCGGCGTTGTCCATATAAATCACTTGCAACACCCTCGCTTCCTGTGTGTGTGCTCACATCGTCTTGGCGCAGGCCGTGTCTGCCTTTACGTCGTCGCTGAGCAGATCCTGCAGCGTCACGCCGTCGATCACATCGTTGATCGCGCTGTACACCCGGGTAAACACCGCGCGGGACGGGCAGCCGCCGCTTCTGCTGCAATGCTGCGCGCCATGCGCGACGCATTCCGCCGGGGCGAGGTCGCCCTCCGTCGCCCGCAGGATCATGCCCACGGTGATGGACTGCGGCTCGCTGGCCAGGTGATAGCCGCCCTGCGCGCCGCGCACGCTGCGCAGCAGCCCCGAGCGCGTGAGCACGCTGATAATCTGCTCCATATATTTGCCGGAAATGTCCTGGCGCTGGGCGATTGCCCGCACGCTGACAGGCTCCGCCCCGTCGTGCCGTGCCAGATCCACCATGATCCGCAGGGCATAGCGGCCCTTGGTCGAGATCATCATGCGCGCCCCTCCCTTTCCTGTCAAATCCTGTGACAGTATAGCATTCAAATCATACTTCGTCAATAGGATATGCCGATATTTTCTACAATTCCGCTGGGAATTATGCGGATTCGCATCAGCCAAAAAGCGACGCTTGCGCCATGCGCACAACAAAAGGGCTGGCGAACCATCCCCAGCCCCCTGTTCCATTGGTCAATCCGTTCAGTTCTCCCCGTCAGGCGGTGATTTTCGGCCCCTCAGAGGCGAACGGTCTTCATCTCCACCGGCGCGCCGCCGCTCCTGCGCGACTGTTCCGCGGCAAAGGCGACATAGTGGCTCTCGGCGGAGGCCTCCAGCGTCGTCATGCGCGCCGTAGGCCTGCCGGTCTCCCCGTGCATGGCCAGCAGCTCCGCGACGAGCTGCCCATCGCCGCCGCCGTGCCCGGCGAGGTCGCGCCCCAGCTTCGCCACATCAATCACGCGCTCCGGCTGGCCGAACGGCTCGATGCGGATGACGTTCTGATCCATATCGCCCTCAATCGCCCCGTGCGTGCCCAGCACGCGGATGCTGCGCCCGCCGTGCGCGGAGAACGCCGTCATCATCAGCTGGCAGAGCGTGCCGTCCTCCATCTCCATGTTCACGATCTGGCTGTCCACCACGTCGTTGTCGCAGGCGTAGACACACCGGCCATACGGGCCGTGCTCAAGCGCCTCGCGGATGCTGGCCTCCGTGGGCTGCTGGGCGAGGATGTTGCACGGCCAGTCCGTGTTGCCGGCGAGCACGCCGGTCTTTTCGTTCGTCAGGTAGATCTTTTCCGCGTCGTAGGGGCAATCGGCCTTCGCCCGGCACCCGTCGGTGCAGCGGGCCGCCGCGCCCTCGGGCGCGCATTCAGGCCGGAAGTGGCGCAGCCGCCCGAACGAGGTCACCCGCGCGCAGCGCTGTCCCGTCAGGTAGACGAGATAGTCCAGGTCGTGGCAGCACTTGGCCAGCAGCATGAACGTCGATTCCGCCTCATTGCGCCAGTTGCCGCGCACAAAGCTGTGCGCCTGATGCCAGTAGCACACATTCTCCAGCGCCTGCACACAGACAACCTCGCCCACGTCGCCGCGGCGGATCGCCTCGTGGATGGCGTCGAAGAACGGCGCGTAGCGCAGCACATGGCAGACCACCACGCTGCGCCCCAGCTGCGAGGCCGTGTCCTGAATGCGGCGGATGTCGCCTATGGACGTGGCGATCGGCTTCTCCAGCAGCAGGTCATAGCCCGCCTCCATCGCGGCGATCGCGTGGCCGACGTGCTGCTGATCCTGCGTGCAGATGAAGGCCACGTCGCCCAGCTTCCCCTGCGCGAACATCGCCTCGCCCGTCTCATAGCAGCGCTCCGGCGGCAGATGATAGCGCAGGCGCACGGCCTCGCGCTTTTCCGCAATCGGCTCCGCCACAGCGGCGATCTCCATCTGCCCGGGCAGCAGCTCGCTGACGGGGGCATAGGTGTCCTTGCCGCGGCTGCCCAGCCCGCAGATGACCACCCGCACAGGATAGCCCGTCTTCATCGCATGCCCTCCCCTTTGCCTGCCGCCTCAGCGCTTGATGTCGTAGTTCATGTTCATCAGGTTCTTGATGCTGCTCACGTCGTCGGTGATGTTCGCGTCGCCGTGGATGGTGTGCTTGATGACGCTGGAGGCCACGGCGAAGTTGATCATGTCCATCGCCTTGTACTCGTGGAACATCGCGTAGATCAGCCCGCTGGCGAAGGCGTCGCCGCCGCCCACGCGGTCGAGGATGTTGAAGGTGAACAGGCGGCTCTCGAACGTGTGCCCCTCGTACCACATGAACGCCTTGAGGCTGTTCTCGCTGCCGGAATGGGTGTAGCGCACATGGCGCGCGATGCACTTGAGGTTCGGATACCGCTCCACGAACCGCTGGAAGATCTCGTCCTGCTGCTCATAGCTCGGCTGCAGCGGCACGCCGTCCTTCCAGTCGCCCTTGCTGTGATCGCCCTCGTCCTTCCACAGGTGATACGGCTCGATGCCCAGCAGCACGTCCACATACGGCAGGCAGCCGGTGCAGAAGTCGCGCGCCTCCTCCCATGTCCAGAGCTTGCTGCGGAAATTGCCGTCGAACGAGACGGTCAGCCCCATCTCCTTGGCGGCGGCGAGCATGTCCATGATGAGCTTTTTGCAGTTGTCGCCCAGCGCCGGGGTGATGCCGCTCAGGTGCAGCCAGTCAAAGCCCTCCAGCAGCGCGCCCAGGTCGCAGCCGGAGAAATCGTACTCCGTCAGTGCGCTGTGCTTGCGGTCGTAGATGACCTTGCTGGGGCGGATGCCGTAGCCCGTCTCCAGGTAATAGGTGCCCAGGCGATGGCTCGGCGTCTCCTCCGGGGTGGAGAGGATGACGGGCGTGCAGTGCACATCGTTGGAGCGCAGCATGCGGATGGCGCTCTTGCCGATGGAGTTGTTGGGGACGACGGAGAAGAACGTGGAATCGATGCCCAGGTTCGCCAGCGCCAGCGCGATGTTCGCCTCGGAGCCGCCATAGCTGGCCTCGAAGCTCGACGCCATGCGCAGCTTTTCATAATTCGGCGGGGTCAGGCGCAGCATGATTTCACCCATGGTGATGAACTTCTTGCCGGGCTTGTCGCTGATGAGCGGATTGCGATGAATCATGATTTCATCCCTTCCTTCCGGTTTGAGTGCGGCTTTCGCTTCATGTTTG
>JBJEYK010000224.1:0-4552 GCA_051886775.1 Candidatus Ventricola sp.
CAACGACGCCTGCAAGGCGGTTCTCGAGTACTACAAGACCATGGTGCAGGAAGGCGTCTTCATCGAGGTCAACACCTGGGATGAGTACTGCGGCACCCTGTCCAACGGCTCCGTCGTGGGCACCATCAACGGCTGCTGGATCTTGGGCACCATCATGGGCGTGCCGGAGCAGGCTGGCAAGTGGGCGCTGACCAACATGCCGAAGATGCCTGGCATCGAGGGCGCTGTGAACTACTCCAACAACGGCGGCTCCTCCTGGGTCTTCACCAACGGCACCGACGTCGACCTCGCGCTCGACTTCATGAAGCTCTATCGCGATGTTGACTTCTACAACACCATCCTGCCGTCCACCTCCGCCATCGGCACCTGGGCCGGCGCGAAGGAAGGCTCCAACTACACTGCGGGCAACGAGTTCTACAACGGCGACGCCATCTTCGCCAAGATCGTTGAGTACACCGCTCAGGTTCCGGCCAACACCACCGGCGCGTACTACTACGACGCCCGCGAGGCCCTGGGCACTGCCGTCACCAACTACATGAACGGCGGCGATCTGAATTCCGAGCTCCAGACTGCTGAGGATACCGTGAACTTCTCCATGGGCTTCTGATTCTGTCAGTTTCCCATGCGGTGCGCTGCCGCCCTGGAGTCAGGGCGGCAGTTCTCCTTCAATCGATCTTCGGCATGACCCGATAAGAAGAGAGAGGTGGATACCCCGATGACCAACGCAGCCCCCGCCCCCAAGAAGAAGCGTCGCTTCTGGACGATGGAGCGCAAGCAGAGTGCCGCCGGTTGGGCCTTCCTGATGCCGGCCACGCTGATGATCTTCATCTTCAGCTTCTACCCGATGTTCCAGGCCTTCCTCACCTCCTTTAAGAGGGGCCTGCCTACCGCGCTGAAGTATTCCGATCCCCTGTGGCGCAACTACCAGTACATGCTCAAGGACAAGGTGTTCCTCCAGTCGGTCACGAACACCTTCGCCTACCTGATCATTCAGGTGCCGATCATGCTGGTGCTGGCCATCATCTTCGCCTCCCTGCTCAACAACAGGGACCTGAAGTTCCGCGGCCTGTTCCGCACCTGCATCTTCCTCCCCTGCGCGACCGGCCTGGTGGCCTACTCCATGATCTTCCGCACGCTGTTCACCTACGACGGCATGATCAACGCGCTGCTGCTCAAGCTGGGCGTGCTCTCCGAGGCGATCAACTGGCTGAACGACCCGGTGTATGCTAAAGCCGTCATCATCATCGGTCTGATCTGGCGCTGGACGGGCTACAACATGGTCTTCTACCTCTCCGCCATGCAGGGCATCGAGTATTCCATCTACGAGGCCGCCCGCATCGACGGCGCCAACCAGGTGCAGCAGCTCTTCAAGATCACCATCCCGCTGCTCAAGCCGATCATCCTGGTGACGGGCATCATGTCCACCAACGGCACGCTGCAGCTGTTCGACGAGTCCGTCAACCTGACGCGCGGCGGCCCGGCGAACATGACCATCACCATGTCGCACTATATCTACAACACCATGTTCACCAAGAATCCGAACTTCGGCTACGCGGCGGCCATGTCCTTCGTGATCCTGATCATGGTGGCCATCCTGGCTGCAATCCAGATGAAAGTGGGTGACAAGCGATGAGAGAGGGCGCTGTTTCCAAGTATGTATCCCGTTTCTTCATGTATGCGTTCCTGGTCATCGTGTCGTTTATCTCGGTGTTCCCGCTGTACTGGGCGTTCATCTCCTCGTGCAACAACACGCAGCAGATCCTCGGCGGCCGCATGATCCCCAGCGTCTATCTGATGCAGAACCTCCAGAACCTGTTCGCGCAGCAGGACGTGCTCAACGCCATGAAGAACTCCTTCGCCACCTCCATCCTGCAGACGGTGCTGGCGCTGGTCGTCAGTTCGATTGCCGGCTATGGCTTTGAGATTTACCACGACAAGTACAAGGACGGCGTCATGGGCGTCCTGATGCTGGCAATGATGGTGCCGTTTGTGGCGGTGCTGGTTCCGCTGTTCCAGATGTTCTCCAAGGCGGGACTGCTCAACACCTGGGTCGGCTTCTTCCTGCCGAGCCTGGCTACGCCGTTCCTGATCATGTACTTCCGCAACAGCGCGCGCACCTTCCCCAAGGACACCATCGAGGCTGCGCGCATCGACGGCCTGAACGAGTTCCAGATCTTTATCAAGATGTTTGTGCCGATGATGAAGCCGACCTACGCTTCCGCTGCCACCATCACCTTCATGAACGCATGGAACTCCTACCTCTGGCCGAAGGTCATCATGCAGACGAGCAACGCGACCACCATGCCGATGCTCGTCTCCAACCTGATGGCGGGCTACGTCATCGACTACGGCGTCGTGATGGCGGGCGTTACGCTGTGCTCCCTGCCCACGATCATCATCTTCTTCCTGCTGCAGAAGAGCTTCACCAACGCCGTCGCCGGCGCGGTCAAGTAATCCTCCAGCAAACAATCGACAAATGCGCCCCGCAGAGAACCTGCGGGGCGTTGTTGTATGGTTTGAAATTACGCCTTGGCCTTCAGCTCGGCCTCGACCTGCGCCTTGATGCGCTCGCGCAGCTCCTTCTCCTTTTCGAGCATGTGCTCGGCTTCCCAGTTCATGCGGCCATAGCGCTTGGCCAGCACGCACAGCTCGTCGGCCAGGGCGTCGGTGAGCTGGCCGGGCACAAGGCGCCAGCGCCAGTTCTTGCCCACGGTGGAGGGCTGATTCATGCGGCAGCTGTTGTCCAGCCCCAGGTGATCCTGAATCGGGATGATGCAGGCCGCCGCCTTGCTGAGCATCGCCAGGCTGACGAACGCATGATGCAGCTCGTTGTCGGGCGTGTAATGGTCGCACAGGTAGTCGCGCGCCATGGCCCGCTCCTCCGGCTTGATGCTGCCAAACCAGCCGATGATCGTCTCGTTGTCGTGCGTGCCGGTGTAGACGACGCAGTTCTCGGCGTAGTTGTGCGGCAGATAGTCGTTGGCCGCGCCGGTGTCGCGGGAATCGAACGCGAACTCCAGCACCTTCATGTTCGGATAGCCGGTGTCGCGTACGAGCTTGCGCACGGTGTCGGTCATATAGCCCAGATCCTCCGCGATGACCGGCTTGTTGCCCAGGCATTCCTTGATGCGGTTGAACAGCGCGATACCCGGGCCCTTCTCCCAGTGGCCATCGCGCGCGGTCTTCGCGCCGTAGGGAATGGAGAAATACTCGTCGAAGCCGCGGAAGTGGTCGATGCGCACCACGTCGTAGAGCGTGAAGCTGTGCCACATGCGGGTGACCCACCAGGAGTAGTTCGTGCTGCGGTGATAATCCCAGTCGTAGAGCGGATTGCCCCAGACCTGGCCGTCCGCCGCGAAGCCGTCGGGCGGGCAGCCGGCGATGGCGGTTGGCCGGTTGTTCTCATCCAGCTTGAACAGCTCCGGATGCGCCCACACGTCCGCGCCGTCGGGCGAGACGTAGATCGGGATGTCGCCCACAATCTGAATGTGCTTGCTGTTGGCGTAGTCCTTGAGCTTCTTCCACTGGCGGAAGAACTGGAACTGCATGTACTGCTGGAACTCGATATCGAAATACAGCTCACGGCGGTAGTAATCCAACGCGAAGCCCCAGTGCAGGCGGATATCCTGCGGCCACTCGGTCCACGGACGGTCGCCGAAGAACTGATGCACCGCCATGAACAGCGCATAGTCCGCCAGCCACCAGTGATTCTCCGCCACAAAGCGCTGATACTCCGGGTTGCGGCTGATGTCGCTGCGCTCGTACGCCTTGCGCAGCAGGGCGAAGCGATGCTCATGCAGCTTGTTGTAGTCGACATCGGCGGGATCGCTGCCAAAGTCGACGCTGTCGATCTCCTCCTGCGTGAGCACGCCCTCCTTGACCAGCTCCTCCAGGCTGATGAAGTACGGGTTCCCCGCGAAGGCGGAATATGCCTGATACGGCGAGTCGCTCGACGCGCCGTAGCTCGTCGCGCCCAGCGGCAGAATCTGCCAATACGTCTGCCCGGCCCGGGCCAGCCAATCGACAAAGTCGTACGCTTCCTTGGAGAAGCAGCCGATGCCGTACTTCGACGGCAGGCTGGTGACCGACAGCAGGACGCCCGCTGATCTGTTCATAAGCCAAACTCCTTTGCTGCCGCCCGCGAAAAGCCGGCGGTTCTTTGGGATGATCGCACGAGAATGCCGAGGCATCGGAAACGTTTCCGATCCACGGGCAAAAACGAACCGTGCGCCATTTATCACTGTGTCCAATATAGTACATTTCGCAGAAAATTGCAAGTGGCTATTGAAAAAAAGTCATGCCCGCCTGCCCAGAATCGCCGCGCTGACCGGTGCAAGCCAGATATCCCCCGCCGCAGGCCGCGGATGCTCATGCAGGAAGCTGTCCTCGCCGTCGCAGAGCGTCTCCCACTGCCCCTCCAGCGGCAGCACACAGCCCTCGTGGGACGTGTTGAACGCCAGCCAGAGCTGGTCATACGGGCTGCCCCCGCCGGTGTTGTCCAGCAGGATGGCCGCCGCGCCCGGCGCAAAGTCCTGGACGCGCAGAATGCGCC
>JBJEYK010000225.1:0-2673 GCA_051886775.1 Candidatus Ventricola sp.
GGTCCGCCCGCAGAAGCGGGCGCAGGCTCTGCGGCTGCGCGGGATTGACGTCCAGCGTGTAGAGCAGGGAGGCCATCAGCTCCGTCCCCGTCTCGACGGGCAGGCTGCCGCTGTCGCCCATCGTGTAGGCGCGCGCCTGGTCGGTCAGAAGCGAGAGCAGCGCGTCGCGCAGCGCGGCGTTTTCCTGCGTGCTGAGCAGGCGGGTCAGGTCAGTCGGCATCGTCGTCCTCCTCATCGATCTGCGGCGCGTCCTCCGGCGCAAGGATCGCGTCGGTCATGGCGGTCAGGTCGCCCTGGGCGCGGCCGTTGAACGCCTGCGCCATGGCCTGCGCCAGCTCCTCGTCGCCGAGGCGGTCGCCCGTCGCGTCCTTCAGCTCGTAGAACAGCAGCGTCAGCGCGCCAAGGATCTGTGCCCAGTCCTCGGGCAGGACATATGGCGAATCGGCAAACGCCTGCGCCAGCATCGGCAAGGCGCTCGCGCCGAAGCAAATGCGCTCCGTGTGCGCCAGCGCCTCCTGCTCACGCCGGTTTAGCATGGCAGCCTGCGCGCTCGTGAGGGAAAGCCCATAGCGCGCCGTGCGCCCGTTGAGCGCAAGCAGCGCGCCGTCCGACAGCCGGGGTACGGGGAAAAGGGTCATCGCGGATCACCTCCGGCATATTTCATACACCCGCGCGCGCAGGATGACCAGACTTGACTTTTGGCCCGATTTGTGGTAATATGCACACAGAAAAAGGGGAGTATCGGGCGCGCTTGCAGGGTGAGCGCGCCCGTTTGCTTTGCGCAGCTTTCCGCGTGCGCCGGCTCCGGGCGAAAGAGGGGTGCGGAATTCGCCCTGAGACACGGTCGGTCTGCCGCGCTCAAATTGCCCTCTTCCATTTTGCGCCGATCTGCTTTATAATAAATTGGATTATGGCGCATTGTGCCCGGGCGCGCCGCGCTGCTGCGCATCGTGCCGGATCAAGAAGGAGAGAGAATCATGGCGCTTCGCAAAATCGTGTGTATCGAGGACGAGCTGCTCCGCAAGAAGAGCCGCCCTGTGGATAAGTTTGACGCCAGGCTGCACCGCCTGCTGGACGACATGGCCGAGACCATGTACCACGCCAACGGCGTGGGTCTGGCCGCGCCGCAAGTGGCCGTGCTGCGCCGCGTGGTGGTGATGGACTGCGGCGACGGCCTCATCGAGATGGTGAACCCGGAGATCATCGAGACCTCCGGCGAGCAGGACGGCCCGGAGGGCTGCCTCTCCGTGCCCGGCCGCCGCGGCATGGTCAAGCGCCCGATGGTCGTGCGCGCGCGCTTCCAGGACCGCAACGGCGAATGGTATGAAATCGAGGGCGAGGAGCTGTTGGCCCGCTGCATCATGCATGAGACGGAACACCTGGACGGCAAACTGTATGTCGACAGCATGTACCGCGAGATCTTCTCCGACGAGGACGAGGAGGAGGCTGTGCGCGAGTCTGAAGAGGAAGAGGGATCGAACGCGTGAGAATCGTATTCATGGGCACGCCGGACTTCGCCGTGCCGTCCCTGCAGGCGCTCATCGGCGGCGGCTACGACGTCGTGGGCGTCTTCTGCCAGCCCGACAGACCCAAGGGACGCGGCCATAAGCTGGCGGCCTGCCCTGTTAAGGAGACCGCTGTCGCCGCGGGCATTCCGGTGTTCCAGCCCGAGCGCATCAAGCGCGAGGAGGGCGTCGCTGCGCTGCGCGCGCTTTCGCCGGATCTGTGTGTGACGGCGGCGTTCGGCCAGCTGCTTTCGCAGGAAATCCTGGACATCCCGCCGCTGGGCACGATCAACGTGCACTCCTCGCTGCTGCCCCGTCACCGCGGCAGCGCGCCGATCAATTGGAGCATCATCCAGGGCGATTGTGTGACCGGTGTGACCACCATGTTCACCGACCGCGGCATGGACACCGGCGATATGCTGCTCTCCTGCGAAACGCCCATCGGCGAGCGCGAGAATGCCGGCGAGCTGAGCGACCGGCTGGCGCAGCTGGGCGCACAGCTGCTTTTGCAGACGCTGCGCGCGCTGGAGGACGGCACGCTGCGCCGCACGCCGCAGGATCCCGCCCTGGCCACCTACGAGCCGAAGATGGACAAGGAGCTGGGCAGGATCGACTGGAGCGCCACCGCCCGCACGATCGACTGCCTGGTGCGCGGCACGACGCCCTGGCCGGGCGCGTTTACAACGCTCGGCGGCCAGGCCGTCAAGGTGTTTGCCGTGGAGGCTTGTCCGGATGAGCCGTCGGGCGCGCCGGGCACGGTGATCGCGGCGGACGCCAAACAGGGGCTGGTCGTCTCCTGCGGGGATCACGATGTGAGGCTGCTGACCATTCAGATGCCCGGCGCCAAGCGCATGGACGCGCGCGACTATCTGCGCGGGCACGCAATTGATACAGGCGCATGCCTGGGAAGGGACTGACACATGGCGGATAACAGAGGGCGCGACGGAGGCTTCCGCAGCGCCGGGAGGAAAATGGGCAAGCCCGCAGGCGTGCGCGGCGAAAAGAAGGCTTACGCGCCGCGCGGGGAGAAGCCCGTGTTCGGCGAAAAGAAGGCCTATGCGCCGCGCGGGGAGAAGCCCGCGTTCGGCGAAAAGAAGGCCTATGCGCCGCGCGGGGAGAAGCCCGCGTTCGGCGAAAAGAAGGCCTATGCGCCGCGCGGGGAGAAGCC
>JBJEYK010000225.1:2773-21071 GCA_051886775.1 Candidatus Ventricola sp.
GGGAGAAGCCCGCGTTCGGCGAAAAGAAGGCCTATGCGCCGCGCGGGGAGAAGCCTGCGTTCGGCGAAAAGAAGGCCTATGCGCCGCGCGGGGAGAAGCCCGCATTCGGCGAAAAGAAGGCTTACGCGCCGCGCGGGGAGAAGCCCGCGTTCGGCGAAAAGAAGGCCTATGCGCCGCGCGGGAACCGCCCTGCGCATGACGACAAGCGCGCGCCGAGGCCGATGAATCTGGCCCCGCGCCGCGTCGCGCTGGAGACGCTGCTGGACGTGAGCCGCGCCGATGCCTACGCCTCCCTGGCGCTGGACAAGCGCCTGGCGCAGGCCGCCTTTGGCCGCCGCGACCGCGCGTTCACCACGCAGCTGGTCTACGGCACGCTGGAAAACCGCATCACGCTCGACTGGCGCATCGACCAGTTCCTGGAGGGCGAGAAGGAGCTGGATCCCGTCGTGCGCGAGATCCTGCGCATGGGCGCGTATCAGCTGTTTTATCTCGACCGCGTGCCGGACATGGCGGCGGTGGGCGAGTCCGTCAGCCTGACGCGCGCGATGGGGCTGGAGGGCTTCACCGGGCTGGTCAACGCCGTGCTGCGCAATATGATTCGCGGCAAGGACGCCGTCGTCTGGCCCAAGCCTGCGGACGATGCGGCGAAGTACCTGTCGGTCATGTTCAGCGCGCCCGAGGATCTTGCGCGGCTGCTGATCGAGGCCTACGGCGAGAACGGCGCGCTGAACATCCTGCGCTACCGCCCGGCGGATCGCGCCGTGACGGTGCGCGTCAACTACCTGCGCTGCGATGACGCGCGCCTGCGCGCCGTGTTTGCCGACGACGAGCTGGAGTTTGAGCAGGGCATCGTGCCGGGCACCTACAAGGTGCGCCATGCGGGCGACCTGACGCGCATGCGCGCCTTCCAGAACGGTCTGTTCACCATCCAGGGCGAAAGCTCCGTGATCGCGGCGCGCGTGGTCGGCGCCAGGCCCGGACAGACCGTGCTGGATGCCTGCGCCGCGCCCGGCGGCAAGACGGCGGTGCTGAGCGAAATGATGAACGACACCGGCCGCGTCTACGCCTGGGATACCCATGCCCATCGCGTGGAGCTGATCCGCGGCACGGCCAACCGCCTGAAGCTGGAGAACGTCCGCCCGGCGGTCAAGGATGCCTCGGTGCCGCGTCCGGACATGGCGATGACGCTGGACGCCGCGCTGATCGATGCGCCCTGCTCCGGCACGGGCGTGATGCTGGAGAAGCCCGACGTCAAGTACCGCGTCAGCTGCGAGGGTGTGGAGGCGCTGTGCCGCACGCAGCAGGAGATTTTGGATGCCGTCGCGCCGATGGTGCGCGTGGGCGGCACGCTGGTGTATTCCACCTGCTCCATTCTGCCCCAGGAGAACGAGCGGCAGATGCGCGCCTTCCTGGAGCGCCACCCCGAGTACCAGGTGGCGACGATGGGTGCGGAGCTGCCCGAGGCGCTTGCTGTGCACGAGGGCGCGCTGGGCCTGCAAATGCTCGCGCACCGCGACGGCACCGACGGCTTCTATGTGTGTCGTCTTCGCAGGGTGAAGGCATGAGTACGGAGAGCATGGCGGAGCGCACGCAGCTGCTGGGCATGACGCCCGAGGAGCTTGCGGCGTTTCTGAAGGCGCAGGGTCAGCCGGCCTTCCGCGCAAAGCAGGTGTTCGCCTGGCTGCACCAGGGCGTGCCGTTCGCCCGCATGAGCAACCTGCCGCTTGCGCTGCGGCAGACGCTTGCCGACACCTGCGCGGACAATCCCGTGTGCGTGCTGGAGACGATCGAATCCAAGCTCGACGGCACGATCAAGCTGCTCTACCGCCTGACGGACGGGCATGTGATCGAGGGCGTGCTCATGCGCTACAAGTACGGCAATACGCTGTGCCTGTCCACGCAGGTGGGCTGCCGCATGGGCTGCGCCTTCTGCGCGTCCACGCTGGACGGCTGCGCGCGCAATCTGACGGCGGCGGAGATGCTCGGCCAGATCGTCTGCGCCAACGGCGTGCTCGCCGCGCAGGGCGAAGGGCAGCGCGTGGGCAACATCGTGCTCATGGGCAGCGGCGAGCCGCTGGACAACTACGACAACGTCGTGCGCTTCCTGCGCATCCTGCGCATGGAGGGCGGGCTGCGCATCGGCATGCGCAGCGTGTCGCTGTCCACCTGCGGACTGGTGGAGAACATGCGCCGCTTTGCCGGCGAGGATCTGCCGGTGACGCTGTCGCTCTCGCTGCATGCGCCCAACGACGCGATCCGCCGGCAGCTGATGCCCGTCGCCCGCAAATACGCGATGGACGACGTGCTCGCCGCCTGCCGCTACTATATCGAGAAAACCGGACGCCGCGTGATCTTTGAATACGCGCTGGTGCACGGCGTGAACGCCGCGCCGGAGCAGGCCGCCGAGCTGGCCGCACACCTGCGCGGCATGCAGTGCCATGTCAACCTCATTCCGCTCAACAGCGTGCCGGAGCGCGGGCTGCGGGGCGTGAGCGAGCGCGAGGTGGACGCATTCAAGCGGGCGTTGGAGCAGCGCGGTATTTCCGTCACCCGCAGGCGCGAGATGGGCGACGATATCGAGGGCGCGTGCGGACAGCTCCGCCGGCGCTATCTGAAGGACGCACAGCAGACCGAAACGCAGCGAGAGCAACCGCACAAGACCCCGTGAAAGGAGCGAGACACCCATGGCAGCAGCGCTGAGGACGGACATCGGCAGGGTGCGCAGCCAGAATGAGGACGCCGCCTGGGCGGACGACGCGCGCGGCCTGTATGCCGTGGCGGACGGCATGGGCGGCCATCTGGCGGGCGAGGTCGCCAGCCGCCTGGCCATCGAGGCCGTGCAGCGCATGGCCGGGGCGCATGGGCGCGCCGACACGCTGGCTCTGCGCGAGATGGTGCACAGGGCGAACGACGACATTGTCCGCCATGCGCAGCAGCATGCCGAGTGCGCAGGCATGGGCACGACGCTGTCGGTGCTCTGGCGGGGCGGGCGCTTCATGTACATCGCGCACGTCGGCGACAGCCGCATCTACCGGCTGCGCGGCGGCACGCTTGAGCAGATCACGCAGGATCACTCCCTGGTGGAGGAGCTGGTGCGCGCGCGCGTCATCACCCGCGAGCAGGCGCGCACGCATCCCCGGCGCAACATCATTACCCGCGCGCTGGGCACGCAGGGGGACAATGCGCCCGACCTGCTGGCGGCGGACACGCAGCCGGGCGACCTGTGGCTGCTGTGTACGGACGGCCTTAGCGGCATGCTCACCGATGAGATGATTGAAGCGGTCATGCGCAGGGACATCCCGCTGGAGGAGATGGCCGACAGCCTGCTTTCGCAGGCGCTGGAGGCGGGCGGGCGCGACAACGTGACGCTCATCCTCTGCCGCGAGGGGGAGGGCTGAGCGTGGAATCGAGACTGATTGGCAAGATCGTCAGCCGGCGCTTCCGCGTGGAGGACGTCATCGGGCGCGGCGGCATGGCGATTGTCTACCGCGCGTTCGACCTGAAGACTCACCAGACGGTGGCGCTGAAGGTGCTGCGCGAGGAATACGAGGAGGATCCCGAGTTCCGCGAGCGCTTCAAGCGCGAGGCGGAGGTGTGCCGCCGGCTCAATCACCCCAACATTGTCAACGCGATCGACTCCGGGGCGATCGGCGGCATCTCCTACATCGCTTTGGAGTACGTGGACGGCAGGACGCTCAAGGAGATCATCGCCGAGCAGGGCAGGATCGAGCAGGGCGAGGCCGTGCGCTGCGCGCTTCAGATTCTGGCGGCGCTGTCGCACGCGCATCAGCGCGGCATCGTCCACCGCGACATCAAGCCGCAGAACATCCTGGTCTCCCGCAGCGGGCAGATCAAGATCGGCGACTTCGGCATCGCCGGCGTGGCCGATACCAAGACGCTCACCTCCGACGGCAACGTCATGGGCTCGGTGCACTACTTTTCGCCCGAGCAGGCCAAGGGCATGAAGGCCACCGCGGCGAGCGACCTGTACTCCGTGGGCGTCATCCTCTACGAGATGCTCAGCGGGCATGTGCCCTTTGAGGGGGAGACCGCCGTCTCCGTGGCGATGATGCACCTGATGGAGACGCCCAGGCCCATCGAGCAGGTGGCGACGGTCAGCCGCGCCGTGGCGATGATCGTGGCCAAGGCGCTGGAAAAGCAGCAGAGCAATCGCTATCAGGCAGCGGACGCCATGATCCGCGACCTGCGCCGCGCGCTGCGCCACCCGGATGGGGCGTTCATGCGCCAGCGGGCAGATGTGCGCGAGCGGGCGCGCCGCGTGGTGCGCCGTCAGCCTGTGCGCGGGGGCATTGTGGCGCTGCTGATCGCGCTGGCTGTCGTCGCGGCCATCGCCGTGGGCGGCGTGCGGGTGTATATGACGGTGTTCGCGTCCTCACGCGTGCCGGATCTGGCCGGTGTCGACGCGCAGACTGCGGAGCGGATGCTCTCCAGCGCCGACCTGACCGCCCAGCTGACCTACGCTTACAGCGACATGCCCGAGGGCTACGTCTGCGATCAGTGGCCGTCGCCGGGCGAGCCGCTTCGCCGGGGCGATTCGGTGCTGGTCACCGTGTCCCGCGGCAGCGGCCTGACCATCGTGCAGCGCTATGTGGGCATGGAGCAGGACGCGGCGCTGGCCGCCATCGCGGCGCAGGGCTTCCTGCCCGGCGGGATCATCGTGGTGCCCAGCGAGCAAATGAAGGGCACCGTCCTGGCGCAGAGCCCGGAGGTGGGCGTCGGTGCGGCGCAGGGCAGCCTGGTGGATCTGACCGTGTCCGGCGGGCGCGTGGTCGTGCCGGAGCTGACCGGCCAGCGCGAGGAGGAGGCCGTCGCGCGCATCGACGCGCTGGGGCTTGTCTGCGGCGAGGTCGCCTATGCGCAGGTGAGCGACGCCCGGCAGGACGGCGTGGTGCTCACCCAGTCGCTGGAGAAGTTCACCGACGTGCTCCCCGGCAGCGTGGTCGACCTGACCGTCGGCCACTACGACAAGCGCCGCTATACTGCGCCGGTCACAGTGACGGTGGAGGTGCCGCCCGAGGGCGTGAGCATCCGCGTGACGCTCGTGGGCGAGGACGGCAAGGAGAGCGACATGTACGCCGCGACCCACACGGAGCCGGGCGAGCTGCAGATCAGTGTGACGCTGCGCAGCGAGCAGAGCGGTGTGATGGCCTGGCGGCTGTATCTGGACGGCAGCTTCCGCAGCGAAGCGACCGCCGTGCTGCAATAACCGAAACGGGGGAAACATGACAGGAAGCATCATGCGGGGCATCGGCAGCTTTTACACGGTGCGCTGCGACGAGGACGGGCGGGAATACACCCTGCGCGCGCAGAAGAAGCTGCGCCATCAGCACATGACGCCCATGGTGGGCGACCGCGTCCGCTTCACCCCCGGCCAGGGGGAGGAAAACGGCTGGCTGGAGGAGATTCTGCCGCGCAAAAGCGTGATCGAGCGGCCCAGCGTGGCCAATGCCGACATGCTGATGCTGGTGGTGGCCAGCGTGCCGCAGCCGGACATGCTGCTCGTGGACAAGCTGATTCTGCGCGCCGCGCAGGGCGGGATGACGCCCGCGCTGTGCGTGAACAAGATCGACCTGGGCGACGCGCTGGTGCAGCGCATCCGCGAGGAATACGCCGGCACGCAGCTGCGCGTCTTCGCGGCCAGCGCCCGCACGGGCGAGGGCGTGGAGGCGCTGCGCGAAGCCATGCGCGGCAAGGTGACCTGCCTGGCCGGGCAGTCCGCCGTGGGCAAAAGCTCGCTGCTCAACGCCGTCTTCGGCCTGGGGCTGGAAACCGGCGGCCTCAGCCGCAAGACGGAGCGGGGCCGCCACACGACACGCCGCGCGGAGATGCTGGCGGTGGACGGCATGCTCGTGCTCGATACGCCGGGCTTCAGCCTGCTGGAGCTGCCGGAGATGGAGCCGGAGTCGTTTGCGCAGCTGTATCCCGAATACGAGGCGCGCGCCGCGCTCTGCCGCTTCCAGCCGTGCCTGCACGACAGGGAGCCGGGTTGCGCCGTGCATGCGGCGGTGGACGCGGGGGCGCTCAGCCCTGCACGCTGGGCGCGCTACCGTGAGCTGCTGGCGGAAGTGAAGGACAAATGGAAAGGACGATACCAATGATTGAGATTGCTCCCTCCGTGCTCGGCGCGGATCTGATGCGCCTTGGTGAGGAAATCAGGATGGTGGAACGGCTGGGTATCCGCTGGCTGCACCTGGACCACATGGACGGGCATTTCGTGCCCAACATCAGCTTCGGCCCGGACTTCGTGGCGGCCATGCGCAAGGAGACCAGGCTCCTGCTGGACGTGCACCTCATGCTCAGCCATCCCCGGCAGTACATCCGGCAGTATGCCAAGGCGGGCGCCGACCTGATTACCGTGCACGCCGAGGCGGAGGACGACCCCGCGACCGCGCTGCGCGAGATTGCGGAGCAGGGCATCCGCGCGGGTATTTCCATCAGGCCGAATACGCAGCCCGAGGAAATCCGCCATCTGCTGCCGCTGTGCGACCTGGTGCTGGTGATGACGGTGGAGCCGGGCTTCGGCGGGCAGAGCCTGCGCGAGGATTGCCTGGCCAAGCTGCCCGTGCTGCGCCGGATGATCCGCGAGACCGGGCGGGACATCCTGCTGGAGGTCGACGGCGGCATCAAGCAGGAGAACGCGCATTTGGCGATCGACGCTGGCGCGGACGTGCTGGTGATGGGCACGGGCCTGTTCCGCGCCAAGGATCCTGCTGCCGTCGTGCGCGCGGTGAACGCATGCGCGCGCTGATCGTCCTGGGCGGCGACGCGCCCACGCCCGCGCTGCTTTCGCGCTGCATGCGGGAATCGGAGCTGGTCATCGCGGCGGACAGCGGGCTTTCGGTCTTCGACCGCGCGGGGCTGGAGCCGGACTGGCTGGTGGGCGACATGGACAGCGTGCCGCCGGAGGTGCTTGCGCGCTTCGAGGGGCGGCTGCCGGAGCGCAGACTGCACTGCATCAAGGACGATACCGACGGCGTGGACGCGCTGGACATGGCCATTGAGCGCGGCGCGGCGGAGATCACGCTGCTGGGTGCGCTGGGCGGCCGGCTGGATCACGCGCTGGCGAACGTCATGCTGCTGGTGCGCGCGCAGCGTCGGGGCGTGCGGGCGCAGATCCTGGGCGAATCGGTGCGCATCGCGCGCGTGGATGGCCGCGAAACGTTGCTGGGGGCGAAGGGCGACACCGTGTCGCTGCTGCCGCTGGGTACGGCGCAGGGCGTCACGCTGCGGGGCTTCTTTTATCCGCTTTCCGATCACACGCTGTCAAGCGACTATCCGCTGGGCGTGAGCAACGTGGCGGCGCAGGACGAGGCCACGGTCGAGGTCGCCTCGGGCGATCTGATTCTGTTCCACTATCGTGCGCCGCAGTGAGGTGCGGCCATCGGATGCTTCCCGCCCATGCCGGCGGATCGCGCTGCGGTTCACGGCAGAGCGGGAATTTTTGCGCGCTGATAGGGTTTTGCCATTTGGTGTCGAATAAACGAAACTGTGATGCCTGCGCGGCGAACGCGCAGCACGGGAAGGAGGCGGCGATATGACCATTCGGCAGCGGCTCGAGCAGCAGGAGCGCGACACGCTCAGCCCCTTTGCCATGCGCTCGTGCGAGACGCGGGGGCGCGAGCAGCCCGTGACGCCGGACGACATGCGCACGGAATTCCAGCGGGATCGCGACCGCATCCTGCACTGCAAGTCCTTTCGCCGGCTCAAGGGCAAGACGCAGGTGTTCCTCTCCCCGCAGGGCGACCACTACCGCACCCGGCTCACACACACGCTGGAGGTTACGCAGGTCGCGCGCACGATCGCGCGGGCGCTGCGCCTGAACGAGGATCTGGCCGAGGCCATCGCCATGGGACACGACCTGGGGCACACCCCCTTCGGTCACGCGGGCGAGGACGCGCTCGACCGGCTCATGCCCGGCGGGTTTGAGCACCGGGAGCAGAGCCGGCGCGTGGTGGAGGTGCTCGAGCGCGGCGGCCAGGGGCTGAACCTAACCTGGGAGGTGCGCGACGGCATCGAGCACCACTCCGGCAAGGTGCGCCCGCAGACGCTGGAGGGCTGCTGCGTCCACCTCGCCGACCGCATCGCCTACATCAACCACGACATCGACGACGCCATCCGCGCGGGCGTGCTCAAGAGCCAGGATCTGCCGGCGCACGCCATCCGCGTGCTGGGCAGCACGCACGGCGAGCGCATCAACACCATGATCACCAGCGTCGTCCGCCACTCGATGGATCGCGACGAGGTCGCCATGGAGCCGGATATCTGGGACGCCCTGCTGGAGCTGCGCGCGTTTATGTTTGAGCGCGTGTACTCGCGTGACTGGGCGGCGAACGAGTGCCAGAAGACCCGGCACATCGTCACCGAGCTGGTGGGCTATTATATGGAGCATCCGGGCCAGATGCCCAACGAATACCTGGAGATCGCCTATCGCGAGGGCACACAGCGCGGCGTGTGCGATTACGTCGCCTGCATGACCGACGCCTATGCGGTCAAGACCTATCAGAAGCTGTTTATCCCGCCATTTTTCGACAGAATCGACTGAAACTCCCGATTTTCTGCCGAAAAAAGTGCATCCATCATGCAGGAATGCGCCCGGCTGCGGCGAAAAAGAGTAGGACGGTGAAGCGCGTTGGCCGCAAGATTTCCACAGGCCTGGATGGACGAGCTGCGCGAGCGCGCCGACATCGTGCAGGTCGTCTCCCGCTATGTGCAGCTGACGCCCAAGGGCGGCAGGTACTGGGGGCTTTGCCCCTTTCACGGGGAGAAGACGGCGTCCTTTTCTGTCAGCCCGGAGCGGCAGATGTACTATTGCTTCGGCTGCCATGCCGGCGGCAGCGCCATCACCTTCGTCATGGAGATGGAGCACCTGGAGTTCCGCGACGCTGTGAGGCTCCTGGCGGAGCAGGTGCATATGGAGCTGCCTGAGCTGGAGACGGATCGCGAGAGCGCCGCCACCCGCACCGAAAAGGAAAGAATCTACGAAGCAAACAAGCAGTGCGCGCGTTTTTTTCACAGCCAGCTCTGGAAGCCGGAGAACGAACGCGTGCTGGCCTACCTGTACGACCGCGGGCTTGACGACGCGACCATCCGCGTCTTCGGCCTGGGCTCGACCCCGCCGCACAGCGACGGCGCGACGGCCTATCTGCGGCAGCAGGGCTTTACCGACGACGAGCTTGTGCGCGCGGGCATCAGCGTCCGGCGCGACGGGCGGATCTACGACATGTTCCGCCAGCGGGCGATCTTCCCGATCATCGACGCGCAGGGGCGCGTGCTCGGCTTCGGCGGGCGCGCGCTGGGCGACGCCAAGCCCAAGTACCTGAACACGGGCGACACGCCGGTGTTCAACAAGCGTCTGGGCGTGTTCGCGGCGAATCTGCTGAAAAAGCAGCGCGGCCTGAAGCGCGTGATCCTGGTAGAGGGCTATATGGACGTGATCGCGCTGACACAGGCGGGGCTGCCGGGCGTCTGCGCGACGCTGGGCACCGCGCTGACCCTCGAGCAGGCGCGCCTGCTCAAGCGCTACGCACCGGAGATCTGGGTCTCCTACGACGGTGACGCCGCGGGGCAGCATGCCATTCTGCGCGCGCTGGATATCTTCGATCAGGAGGGCATCCGCGCCCGCGTGCTGGACTTCCCCGGCGGCATGGATCCCGACGAATACGTCCGCGCCTACGGCCCGCAGGCGCTGGAAACGCTGGAGCCGATGGAGGCGACGGCCTACCGCATGAAGCTGGAGATGGCTGCGCACGACCTGTCCACACAGGAGGGCAGGACGGCCTACGCCATCGCCTGCGCGAAGTATCTGGCAAGGGTGAAGGAGCCGGTGGAGCTGGAGAACTACGTGCAGCAGCTGATGCTGGCCACCGGCTTCTCGCGCGACGTGCTGCTGGCGCAGATTGGCAGGACGGAGCTGATCACGCAGGAAAAGCGCGCCGTGTACCGCCATGCCGCCAGGCCGCTGGAGGAAAAGAACGAGGGCGTGGACACGGAGACCGCCGCGGCGGAGAAGCTGCTATTGCAGCTGCTTGCCGAGGGGCGGCTGGAGCCGGGCGCCGTGAAGGAGGAGGATTTCCTCTCCGAAGAGCGTCGCAGCCTGGCCGTGCAGCTGCTGTCGGGCATGTCGCCCGGGGCGATTCTGGAAACGATCGAGGATGAGCAGCAGCGTGCACGCGCGGCGAGCGTGCTGGAAAAGGACAGCGGCGTCACCGCGGACGCGCAGCTGCGCATGGCGGGCGACTGCCTGCGTATCCTGCACAAGAAGCGCATCGAGGAAAGGATCGACGCGCTCAAGCGGGAGCTGCCGCAGCTCAAGGGTGAAGATAAGCGCAATACGCTTCTGAAAATACAGGAACTGACCAAGGAAAGACAGACGGCCGGAAGAAAGGAATGACCTGCCATGGCACTGACACGCGAACAGGCACAGCAGAAGGTGAGGGAGATTCTCGATCTCGCGCGCAACGAGAAAAAGACGCTCACCTATCAGGAAGTGATGAATAAGCTCAGCGAGCTGGATATCGATGCGGACGCGATCGACGCGGTCTTTGAAACGCTGGAGGCCGAGGGGATCAACGTCGTCACCGGCGTGGAGGATGAAAACGCCGCTGCCGCGCAGGAGACCGTGGAGCCGGAGCTGGATCTGTCCGTGCCAGAGGGCATCAGCATCGACGACCCGGTGCGCATGTACCTCAAGGAGATTGGCAAGGTGCCGCTGCTCACGGCGGATGAGGAGATCGAGATCGCCAAGAAGATGCTTGAGGGCGGCCCGGAGGCCGAGGCGGCCAAGAAGAAGCTCGCCGAGGCGAACCTCCGTCTGGTCGTCTCCATCGCCAAGCGCTATGTGGGCCGCGGCATGCTGTTCCTGGATCTGATCCAGGAGGGCAATCTGGGCCTGATCAAGGCCGTCGAGAAGTTCGACTACACCAAGGGCTTCAAGTTCTCCACCTACGCAACCTGGTGGATCCGCCAGGCGATCACCCGCGCGATTGCCGACCAGGCGCGCACCATCCGCATCCCGGTGCACATGGTCGAGACGATCAACAAGCTCATCCGTGTCAGCCGTCAGCTCCTGCAGGAGAAGGGCCGCGAGCCGCAGCCGGAGGAGGTCGCCGAGGCGATGGGGCTGAGCGTGGAGAAGGTGCGCGAGATCATCAAGGTGGCGCAGGAGCCGGTGTCGCTGGAGACGCCTATCGGCGAGGAGGAGGACTCCCATTTGGGCGACTTTATCCAGGACGACGACGCGCCGCCGCCCGCCGAGGCCGCGTCCTTCACGCTGATGAAGGAGCAGCTCATGAGCGTGCTCGACACGCTGACCCCGCGCGAGAAGAAGGTGCTCTCGCTGCGCTTCGGCCTGGAGGACGGCCGCCAGCGCACGCTGGAGGAGGTCGGTCAGGAGTTCAACGTCACGCGCGAGCGCATCCGCCAGATCGAGGCGAAGGCCCTGCGCAAGCTGCGCCATCCCAGCCGCAGCAAGAAGCTCAAGGATTATCTGGAGTGATCTTTTCGGGGGACGGTCGTCCCTCGTTTTTTCTGTGAAGGCATTGGAAAGGAGGCGCGCCATGATCCGGCTGGATGAACGCCTGGAGGCGATCGCGCAGCTGGTCCACGCGGCCGTGGCGGGCGCGCCGCACCCGACGGCGGCGGACATCGGCTGCGACCACGGCTACCTGACGGCTGGCCTGCTCGAACGCATGCCGCAGCTGACGATGCTCGCCAGCGACGTGAGCGCGCCGTCGCTGGAGAAGGCGCGCCGGCTGATGGATGCGTGCGGGCTGACAGGCCGCGTGCGCTTGGACGTCGCGGATGGCCTGAGCGCTGTCGACACGCCGGTGGACGCCATCGTCATCGCGGGCATGGGCGCGGAGACGATCCTGCGGATCGTTGCCGAGGGGCGCGATCGCATCGGCGGCGCGGCGCTGATCGTCCAGGCGAACGTCGATCTGCCGGTGCTGCGCCGGGGGTTGGCGTCGCTGGGCTTTGCGGTGGAGCAGGAACGGTATGCGCGCGCAGCCGGGCGGCACTATGTGACGCTGTGTGCGCGCTCGGGCGAGGCATCGATACCCGACGACCGGGAGGCGCTGCTGGGCCGCGCAGCGGACGGCGGGCCGGAGGCTGCGTCGTATTTGGCTTGGCAGCGGGGCGTGCGCGTGCGTGAGCTGGAGCAGCTTGCCGGGCTGGAGACGGACAGGGCGGCATCGCGAAGGGCGCACTGCGGCAGGGAGCTGACATGGATTGCGGAGGCGATAGGCATGAACGGATGTACGGTGGCGGATATCGAGCGGCTGGTGGGCGGGATCGCGCCCTACGGCCTGGCGGAGGAATGGGACAACGTGGGCCTGCTCCTGGGCGAGGCGGATGCGCCGGTGACGAGCGTGCTGGTCGCGCTGGATCTGACGGACGGCGCGCTTGCGCAGGCCAAGGCGCTTGGCGCTCAGGTGATCGTGACGCATCACCCGATCATGATGGCGGCGCGCAGGCGCGTCACGGATGCCGACCGCGAGGGGCGGCTGATGCTGGCGCTGGCGCGCGCGGGCATCGCGCACATCGCAGCGCACACCAATTTGGACGCCGCGCCGGGCGGCGTGAACGACACGCTCATGGCGCTGATGGGCGCCAAGAACGTGCGCGGCGAGGGCTGCGTGCGCGTGGGGGACTTGCCGCAGGGCACGACGCTGGGGGCGCTGGCGCGCCGCGCGGAGCGGGTGCTGCACGGTCCGGTGCGCGTCTACGGCGCAGCGGATACGGTTGTATCCACGCTGGGCTGCTGCTCCGGCGCAGGCTCGGGTGAAATCGGCCTGGCGGCGGGTGCAGACTGCTTCATCACCGGCGAGGTCAAGCATCATCACGCGCTGGACGCGCTCGCTGCGGGCGTGTGCGTGCTCGAGGCCGGGCACTTTGAAACGGAAAATCCTGTGTGCGAAGTGCTTCGAAACGGTTTACAAAATGCCTGTGATGCGCTAAAATATAATGTAACGGTTTTTTGCTCAAAGGATAATCCCTTTGGGCGCTGATGTGAGGAGGGCCTTATTTTGGAACAGTACGAGCTTTTGTGGAAATACCAGCAGGTCGATATGGAGCTGGATCAGTACGAGAGGGAGATGCGCGCCAGCAGCAACCGCAAGGAGCTGATCAAGCATCGCGACTTCCTGCGCGAGCAGCAGGAGGTGCTCAAGAAGATTGAGGCCGATGTGGAGATCATGAGCGACCGTATGGAAGCGCTGGCCGATGAGATCACCCGGCTGAACGGCTCCGTGGCGGAGGCGACGGCAAACCTCGAGGCGAATCGTCCGCAGGATGTCGAGGAGGCCAAGAAGCAGATCGCCTCTGTGCAGAAGCTGCTGACCACCATCGCCCGCTACGAGTCGGAGCTGGCCAAGATGCGCAAGGATTCCGAGGCGCGCGACCGCCAGCAGCGCGAGGTGCGCGTGCGCGCGGCTAAGGCGCGTGCGGAGTTCGACCGCATCAAGGTGATCTATGACGAGGAGTACAAGGTCGCCGCGGTGAAGCTCGAGGAGCTGAAGAAAAAGGTCGCCGCCGAGGCGCAGGGCATCGATTCGGCGCTCATCGAAAAGTATAAGGCCATCAAGCGCCACGCCGCGCAGCCGATCACCCGCCTGCACGACGACCGCTGCGGCGGCTGCAACATGCAGCTCTCCGCCGCGGACAAGGACAAGGTGCGCAGCGGCGTGCCGTATGTCGAGTGCGAGAACTGCGGGCGGATCATTCTGGTGAAGTGAACCTCGGCGAGCCGTCCGGATGGGCGGCCCGCTTCTTGATTGTCTGGGGGAAGGCATATGGATACGGCGGTGCAGACCGACCTGTTCTTCGCGGGGAAGCCCGAGGCCTGGGCGCTGTTCGAGGCGCTGCGCGCGGCTGTGCTGGCGCGCTATCCCGATACAAGGCTGCGCGTGATGAAGACCTGCGTGACGTTCGACGATCCCAGGCCCTATCTGTATGTCTCGTTCCCGCCGCGCAAATCGATGGGCGGTATTCTGGCTACCATCAGCCTGCGTGAGCGGATGGAGCATCCCCGTTTTTTCATGGTGGTGCCGGTGAGCAAAAGCCGCTTTACCGTGCATCTGCACATCGATCGCGCGGAGCAGATCGACGCGGAGCTGCTTTCGCTGGTCGCGCTGTCGCATCGTTGACAAGCGGGCCGAATTGTGCTATAATCCGTTCGTTTGTGAGGCTGCCGGGCGGCCGCGCGCCGCGAGGTGTGAGGAAAGTCCGAGCTCCATAGGGCAGAGTGCCGGGTAACACCCGGCGGGGGCGACCCCAGGGAAAGTGCAACAGAGAGATACCGCACGCCCTCGGCGTGTAAGGGTGGAAAGGTGAGGTAAGAGCTCACCCGCGGCCTGGCGACTTGTCCGCGATGTAAACCCCACTCGGAGCAAGAAACGAAAGAGCGTTTGAGACGGCCCGTCAAGCTCTCAGGATTTCGCTTGAACCCATCGGCAACGATGGGTCTAGATAGATGACCGCCGATTACAGAACTCGGCTTACAGGCAGCGCTCACAACGCTTTTGATCCCCGCAGGCCCGCCGCATCGGAGCAGCTCTCCGGCAGCTGGCCTGTTTTGCTATCCCGAATGTGCGCGGAAGGCTTGACAAAATCCGCCAGATGACGCATGATGAATTCCAGAAAACGGGGGAGGAAACGAATATGCTCTTTGTCTGCTATCCCAAGTGCACCACCTGCCAGAAGGCGCAGCGCTTTCTCGACGCGCATGGCGCGCGCTATACCCTGCGCGACATCCGGGCGGATCGGCCGACGCGCGACGAGCTGACCGCCTGGCACGCGCAAAGCGGTCTGCCGCTTCGCCGGTTCTTCAACACGAGCGGCCTGCAGTATCGCGCCCTGGGGCTGAAGGACCGTCTGCCGGCCATGACGGAGGCGGATATGCTCGACCTGCTTGCCACAGACGGCATGCTGGTCAAGCGGCCGCTGCTGATCGCCGGAGAGAGGGTTCTCGTCGGCTTTCGCGAAAAGGAGTGGGCCGAACTGCTGGAAACGCTTGAATAAGCGCCCTGTATCTGGTAAAATAAGACGGCTGTCCGATCCTGATCGGAGAATATCATGAAGGCCTGCACCCTGCGCGTATGGCCTGCGCGCGGGGGATTTCAGCAAACGTACAGAGGAAGTCGCGATGTCATTATTCATGCTTGCCGCCTATGGCTTTGCCTGCGCGGCCCTTTATCATGTCTGCCCCCGCCGAGTGAAGTGGGTTTTGCTGCTGCTGGTGAGCTATGGCTTCTATGCGGCGCGCGGCCTGATGGGCCTGCCGTTTATCCTGATCACGACGCTGAGCACATGGCTGGGCGCGCTGCTGATCGGCAGGATCGGCGCTACGGCGAAGGCGCGCCTTGCGCAGGGCAAGGGGACGATGACCGCCGAGGAAAAAAAGGCCGTCAAGGCTGGAGCGAAGCGCCGCCAGCGGCTGTGCCTCGTGGGCGTTCTGCTACTCAACTTCGCTATCCTGGCCGTGCTCAAGTACACCAACGATGTGCGGGGATGGATCGGCGCGTCGCCGCTGAATCTGGTGCTGCCGTTGGGCATCTCGTTTTACACATTCCAGTCGATGGGCTATCTCATCGATGTGTACAGCGGCAAATATGCGCCGCAGCGCAATCCGTTCAAGTTTGCGCTGTTTGTGTCGTTCTTTCCGCAGCTGATCCAGGGCCCGATTGGCCGGTATGATCAGCTGGAGGATCAGCTGCTGACGCCGCATCCGTTTGACGTAAAGCAGCTGGAGCGCGGGGCGCTGCTGATGCTCTGGGGCCTTTTCAAGAAGATGGTCATCGCCGACCGGGCGTTCCCTGCGGTAGAGGCGGTGTTCTCCGCGCAGGCGGGGGAATACGGCGGCGCGGTTGCCGTGCTGGGCGTGCTGCTGTACTCTCTGCAGCAGTATTGCGACTTTTCCGGCGGCATCGAGCTGGTGGCGGGCATTGCGGAGCTGTTTGGCATTTCGCTGGCGCCCAACTTCAGACGGCCATATTTCTCCGTGTCGCTGGGCGACTTCTGGCGGCGCTGGCACATCAGCCTGGGCAGCTGGATGCGGGACTATGTGTTCTATCCGTTTGCGCTGACCAAGCCGATGGCCCGTCTGTCGAAGGCGGCCAAAAAGCGCCTGGGTGCGGACGTGGCGCGCGCCCTGCCCGCTGCGCTGGGCAATGTGCTGGTGTTCCTGCTGGTGGGCGTGTGGCATGGGGCGACGAGCAACTACATCTTCTGGGGCCTGTACAACGGCGTGATCCTCGCCTTCTCGGCGCTGGCGGAGCCGCTCTACAAGCGCGTGAACGCGGCGCGCCCCGCGCTGACCGGCTCACGCGGGTTTCATGTCCTGCGCGTGCTGCGCACGTTTGTGATCGTCAACATTGGTTGGTTCTTCGATCGCTGCGCGCATGCAGGCGATGCGGTGCGCATGCTGGGCAGCATTGTAACGGATCTGCGCCCGGCACAGCTCACCGGCAGCCTGCTGCAAACGCTGGGCCTGCCTGCCGCAGATGCGTGGCTGCTGGCCGCATGCACGCTGCTGCTGTTCGCCGTGTCGATTGCGCAGGAGCGCGGGGCGTGCGTGCGCGACTGGGTGCTTGCACGCTGTCTGCCGCTGCGCTGGCTGATTGAGATTACAGCGATCGTTGCGGTGCTGCTCTTTGGCGTTTACGGCTCCGGCTTCAGCGAGGCTTCCTTTATCTACTATCAGTTCTGAACGAAGGGTCACTCATCATGAAAAAGAAGCTGCTGCGTCTCATGCAGGCTGCCGTGTTCTTTGCGCTGCTGGCGTTCGTGCTTGTAGTCGTCGGCAGGGTGGTGGAGCGCAAGTACAGCCGACAGAAGCTTGCCCCCTACCTGGAGGCTGCGCAGAGCTACGATGTGCTGCTGCTGGGCGACAGCCACATGGTCAACGCAGTCTATCCGCTGGAGCTGTGGAAGGATTACGGGATCGCCAGCTACAATCTGGCGGGCTACGGCAATTCGCTGGCGGTCTCCTATTGGGTGCTGATGAACGCCCTGGACTATGCGACGCCCAAGCTGGTGGTGCTGGATATCAAGGATGTGGAGCGGAACACCAAGATCACGGGAAGCAGCGGTGATCTGCACAACGCGCTGGACGCCTTTCCGCTTACGCCGACCAAGGTGCGGGCCATCGAGGATATCATCGACAATCTCGAAGAGGTCGATGAGGAGGGGCACTACTATGTGGACATCAAATGGGAGTATTACCTGCCCTTCGGGAAGTACCATGGACGGTGGAACCAGCTTTCGTCCTTTGATTTTCAGTTCAATCCGACCAGACAGCGAGGCGCCGAGATGCTGGTTGGCGTTGCCAACCCGCGCGAATACGAGATTACTGACGAGGAGATGGAGGAGCACGGCTGGGGCTTTTCCTATCTGCGCATGATCATCGAGGCGTGCCGCAGCAGGGGAATCGGGCTGCTGCTCACGCATATGCCGCATCCCGCCAAGGATATCGAGCAGATGGGCGCCAATGCGGTGCAGAACCTTGCTTGGGAATACGATCTGAACTATATCGATTACGTTCATGACGATCAGGTGGTGGACTATACGAGCGACATGTACGATTCGTATTCCCATCTCAACGCCTCGGGCGCGTGGAAGGTGACAGATTACCTGGGCCGCTACATTCGTTCGCATTATGGTCTGCCCGATCGTCGCGGGGATCCGGCATATGCGGCCTGGGATGCAGACTACGATATCTATACCGGCACGAAGCTGAAGTCCCTGGTCAATCAGCAAAAGCTGGATTCTGCGCTGATGCTGATGCACGACTCGAATCTCAGCGTGTGCATCAGCGTTGCGCCGGAATCCCCCGTGTACGATCGGGAGAAGACATTGAACCTGCTGCACAACATCGTCCGGGAGCATGTCTATGAGGAGGATGGCTTTGGCAAGTGGTCCAACGCGATCTTCCCGCTGGAGGGGCTGGAGGAGGCCGCGGCGCAGGGGGAGCGCTACTTCCTGCTGCTGGACAGGAAGACGGGCATGCTGCGCGAGTGCGTCGGCGATGGGCAGCCGCTGCGAGAGGAGACCTCGTTCGGCTGGGTGACGTATGATCCGCTGAGGGAGACGCCATTGAGTGTGGAGCGCGGTGAAGAACTGGCGGCTTATCCAATCGGCATGCAGACGGAGGAAATGGACGGCGTACAGGTGCTGGTGGTCGACAGCCGAACAGACGGGGTAGCTGCCAGCCTGAGCTTTTGATACGGCTCCTCCCGGCGGCAAGAGAGGCCGGGAAGAGCATCAGGGAGCATGAGGGGAT
>JBJEYK010000226.1:0-4513 GCA_051886775.1 Candidatus Ventricola sp.
CCGCCGGTGAGGATGTAGTCGCCGATGGAGATTTCCTCGTCGATGCACAGGTCCAGCGCGCGCTGGTCGACGCCCTCATAGTGGCCGCACAGCAGGATCAGCTCCTGCTCGCGCGCCAGCTCCTCCACCTTCTTCTGCGTGAGCGTTTCGCCCCGCGGCGAGAGGTAGATGCGCCTGCCGCGAAAGCCCTCGCCCTGCACGTCGCGCATCGCATCGACGATGGGCTGGGCCAGCATCACCATGCCCGCGCCGCCGCCGTAGGGCGCGTCGTCGGTGTTGTGGTGCTTGTTCCGGGAATAGGCGCGGATGTCCACCTCGCGGATCGTGAGCAGCCCGGCCTTTTCCGCGCGGCCCAGCATGCTCAGGTGCAGCGGCGCGAACATCTCCGGGAAGATCGTCAGGATGGTGATTTTCACTGCGCGTCCTCCGGCGGCAGCAGCGTCATGCGCTGGCGCTCCATCTCCTCGAGCACGGCGTACATGCTCTCCTCCTGCGTGCCGACCTCGAGGATCTCGATCTCGCGCAGGGTGACGACCTCCTCCTCCGCCGGGCGGCCAAAGAAGTCCAGCACGCGGATGCGCGCGCGCAGGCCGTTGGCCTCCAGCACGCGGCCGGTGATCATCTCGCTGCCGATGACCACGCTGACAATCGCCTCGCGCGACTTGCACGCCAGCAGCACGCTGAGCAGCAGGTCGGTATCCTCCTCTGGATAATCGGTGAAGAAGGGGCGGTGGCGCTGCTTGTGATAGGACAGCAGCATCGCCAGCCGCTGCTCGTATTCCTCGCCGGAGAGCACCTGGATCACATCGCTGTTGCGGCGCACGCGCCAGCCGTCGATCTGCCCCCAGGGCGTCAGGTCGCACATGAGCACATGCGTGGCGTCCACCGCCTCCACAAAGCCGGCGCTGAAGCCCTCCGGGTCGTCGGGATCTGTGTACAGCGAAGCCAGCGCGCCCTGGGCCGCCAGGATACGCAGCAGGTAAATCATGTATCCGTTGGTAATCGCCATGGCTCAATACCTCCTTCTGGGCAGATAATAGCGTCTGCTGCCCCAGACATCTACCAGCATGATGCACGGCTCACCCGCGCACACGGGCATCTCCAGCGTGGTTTCCAGCGCGGGGGTGGCCGCCGTGCGCGCGCTGGAGACGCAGCTGCGGTAGACATCCCCCTGCACGAAGCCAGCCGACCACTGATCCACCGCGTCCAGGCCGTCGATGCCCGCCTCGCGCGCGGCCGGGGAGGCAAAGCCCAGCAGCCGCACGGTATAGGAGCTGATCGCCGGATAGACCTCGGCCTCCACCTCGCAGTCGTCCCCGCCGCAGGGGGCCTCCACGTCGAAGCAGCCTTCCTCGCCGCAGACCTGCCGAAGGCGCTTGCCCGTCACGGCGATGGACAGCGGGTTCTTGTCCACGCTCAGGAAGCGCCGGCCCAGCTGCGCCGCTGTCACGGCGGTCGTGCCGCTGCCGCCAAAGAGGTCGCACACCAGATCGCCCTCCTGCGTCGAGCAGCGAATGATGCGATCCAGCAGGCGGATGGGCTTCTGCGTATCGTAGCCGGTGCGCTGCGGATCGCGCTGCTGCAGGTGGCTCACGTCGTCCCACACGTCGCCGGGATAGGCCGGCTCGTCGTCGTAATAGCGATACTCCCTGCCGCCGGACATGATCGAGCGGTACGTCCTGCCGTCCTCGTCCGTGCCGCGCTTCATGTGGTTGCTGCGCGTCTCCCTGCGGGGGACCGGCACGGATTTGATGCTGAAATAGTACGAGCGGGACTTGGCATAGAACAGGATCACGTCATGCTTGCGCGGGAAGTACGTCTTGGCGCGCCCGCCGCTCTGATACGACCAGATGATCTCGTTGAGGAAGTTGCTCTCGCCGAAGATCTCGTCCATCAGAAGGCGCAGGTGCGCGTGCATCCGGCAGTCGACGTGCAGGAAGATCGTGCCTTCCTTCTTCATCAGCTCGCGTGCGAGCAGGAGCGTCTCGCGCATCAGCGACAGATAGCTTTCGCGGCTCTCCCAGCGGTCGTCATAGGCCAGCAGCGTCAGCGCGGGCGAGCCGGTGCGGTAGCCCTTCTCGCCGATGCGCGCCTTCATGTCGTAGCATTTGCCGGTGTAATACGGCGGATCCAGATACACGCACTGCACCGTGCCCGCATAGCGCGAAAGCAGCGCCTCGCGGCAATCGGGCAGCGCAGCCTGCATGAGCGTACCCATGCTCTCCTTGACAAAGTGGCGCTCGGCGGCGCAGCGGATATAGGTCGCAGCCATGGTTCTCCCCCGTTCTCCTCTTGCTGTGCGATCATTGCCCCAGACAATCTCTCAGTGTAGATTATACCTTTTTTCGCCAGCATTGACAAGGGCGGCTTCGCCTGTTATCATGAAGCAAATCGCTGTTTTTTGGAGGGATTGCCATGCCCGCAATCGATGCCGTGCTCGCCGCGCGAGCGCTGATGCAGGACTGCACGCCCCTCGCCGCCGACTGCGGCCGCCTGTGTGGCGCAGCCTGCTGCCAGGGCGACGAAATGACCGGCATGCTCCTGTTCCCCGGCGAGGAAGCGCTCTACGCGCGCTGCGGCTTTGCGCGGGTGCTGCCCGCGTCGTTTACGCTGGGCGGGCAGCCGGCGCAGCTGCTGGTCTGCCAGGGCCGCTGCGACAGAAAAAACAGGCCGCTTGCCTGCCGCCTGTTTCCATTGTTCCTCACCTTCAAGCCCGACGGCTCCACCCGCCTGCGCCTGGACCTGCGCGCCCGCGCCGTCTGCCCGCTGACGGACTACGGCATCCGCGCGCTCGACCCGGCCTTCCGACAGGCTGCGCGGCAGGCCTACGACCTGCTGCTCGCGGACGACGCCTGCGCCGCCTACCTGCGCGGGCTGGACGAGGCGTTTTCGCTGTGATTCCGCTAAAGCCCCCTTGATCCGAACCACAGCATCCCCCATTCACAGCCGTACCTGCTGCGTATAGCCCGTCCTTCCGCCGGCATAGAGCACGCCGCCCGCGATGGACACGCAGTCGAACGTGCCGTACATGAGCATCGTCGCGTCCTCGCCGTTTACATCGCAGCTCATCACGCCGCGATCCGTCAGCTGGATGACCTTCTGACCGTACACGCCCAGATATGTCGCGCCGTCGCGCCGGATCGTCGCGTTCTGCCCGTCGAAGACGCGCACGATGGCGCCGCCCGCGCGCACCAGCAGCGCCTGGCCGCACATCGCCGCCTGGTCCGCCGCGCCGGCGTAGAGCATGGTCGTCCTGCCCGTATCGATCCCAAAGGAGACAACGCCCTCCTGCGTCACGCACAGCAGCGCCTTGCCCTGCACGTCCAGCGTAAAGTCGCTCACGCCCGTCATCAGCTCGCTCTCCTCGCCGGAGAGCGTTCTTTCCTTCAGCGCGCCATTCGCATCCAGGCAGTACATCACGCCGTCGTGCAGCGCAAAGCGCAGGATGATCCCCGCGCGCAGCAGCACCTCGCGCCCTGTGCCGTCGGCGTTCATGCGGATGACGCAGTCCTCTCCGCCGTCGCTGGCGACGTAGTACAGCCGCCGGTTGGTCAGGTGCAGGAAGCGCGGCACATCGCGGCTGAGCAGCGTCTGTGCCGCGCCATTGTACGGCCTGCGCACCAGCGCGCCGCCCTGCGAGACGTCGGCCAGGTACAGGCTGTCGCCGTCCGACACGGCGATCCCGCCGCCGCTCAGCGACGCCTGATACGCGCCGTTGAGGCGGTATTCCTGATTCTGGCGGGCGGTGTTGTCGCCCTGGACGCGGGCAGCCTGCGCCGTCACCGCGCCGGAGGAGACCAGGCGGCTCTGCGTCGCGCTGCCGGCAACGCCGTCGGCGGTCAGGCCGTTGGCCTGCTGGAAGCGGCGCACAGCCTGCGCCGTCTGCTCGTCATACACCCCGGTGACAAACGAGGCGGACAGATACCCCAGCGCAGAGAGCCTTTCCTGCACCCTTCGCACCTGCTCGCCCGTCATGCCCACGGCAAGCACCTCGGACACGATCGTGTCCGAGGCGCTCATATCCCCCTGGCGCGCGCCCTCGCTGTTGCGCGCGTCGTCCGAGTAGACCAGCTTCAGCGTCTCCGGCCCCGCCGCGCCGTCCACCTTCAGGTCGTTCATCACCTGGAAGGCCTTCGTCGCGTCGACGGTCGGCTGGTTGAACTTGCCGGTCACATACTTCTGCTTGAGATAGCCCAGCTCGACCAGGCGCGCCTGATAGAGGCGCACGTCGTCGCCCTCGCTCTCCCACTGGATGACGATGTTCGTGTTGGGCTTGGGTGTGGACGTGGCAGCGGGTGCGGTGTCCCGGTTGGCATTGCTGCCGAAATAGTCGCCGTACGCCGTCGCCTCGCCGCCGTAGAGGATGGCCAGCGTGCCCTTGCCCGCGATGCCGTCCGCCGTCAGGCCGTTGGCCTCCTGGAAGAGCTTCACCGCGCGCTCCGTCGCCGAGCCGAACTGTCCGTCCGGCTCCGCGCTCAGGTAGCCCAGGCTCGCCAGATACTGCTGGAGCACC
>JBJEYK010000227.1:0-4438 GCA_051886775.1 Candidatus Ventricola sp.
TACTGCTGGGTCACGTCGACGAACGCGCTCATGGCCTCGCGCAGCGGGGTGTACCACAGGCCGTTGTAGACCAGCTCAGCAAACTTGGGCGCCATCTGATCCTTGTAGTGCGCGGTGTCGCGGTCGACGGTGATCTCCTCCAGGTTGCGGTGCGCGGCGTAGAGCAGCGTGCCGCCGGGCGTCTCGTACACGCCGCGGCTCTTCATGCCGACCAGGCGGTTCTCCACCATGTCGGCGATGCCCACGCCGTTGCGGCCCGCGATCTCGTTGCACCTGGCAAGCAGGGTCACGGCGTCCATCTTTTCACCGTTGAGCGCGACGGGCACGCCCTTTTCAAAGTCGATGGTCACATACTCCGGCGTGTCGGGCGCATCCTCCGGATAGACGCTCATGCACAGCAGGTCGCGCGGCGGCTCGTTGGCCGGGTTCTCCAGATCGCAGCCCTCATGGCTCAGGTGCCAGAGGTTGCGGTCCATGGAGTACGGGCGATCCTTCTTCACCGGGACGGGGATGCCGCGCGCCTCGGCGTAGTCGATCTCCTCCTCGCGGGTCTTGATGTCCCACTCGCGCCAGGGGGCGATGATGGGCATGTCCGGGGCGAAGGCCTTGATGGCCAGCTCAAAGCGCACCTGGTCATTGCCCTTGCCGGTGCAGCCGTGGCAGATGGCGTCGCAGTTTTCCTTCCTGGCGATTTCGACGAGGCGCTTGCCGATCAGCGGGCGCGCAAACGAGGTGCCCAGCAGGTACTTGCCCTCGTAGATGGCGCCGGCCTTGAGCGTCGGCCAGATGAAGTCCTCGACGAACTCCTTGCGCAGGTCTTCGATGTAGAGCTTCTCCGCGCCGGTCTTCTTCGCCTTCTCGTGGAGCGGCTCCAGCTCATCGCCCTGGCCCACGTCCGCCGCGCAGCACACGACGGCGCAGCCGTAGTTTTCCTTGAGCCACGGGATGATGATGGATGTATCCAGGCCGCCCGAGTACGCGAGCAGCACGCGATTGTATTGCTTGTTGGCCATAAGGCTGTCCCTCCATATCTTGCCGGCGCGAGCCGGACAAATTGAGCTGTTACGATTTGGTATTATAGCGCGCAGCTCATAAAAATGCAATAGAATTGAATGAACATCCCGCGCTGTTTCGCAGATTTGGCAGAAAAGGACAAAATATCACGGCATAATTCGGCTTGGGGCATGCCGGATTATGCAGAGAAGTGTATAATCATGCTGTGCTTATGCAAAAGACGCCGCGCTGCGGCGATTGACAGCGTGGGGAAAATAGGATAAACTGAAGCCGTTGTCACATCATGACGGAATTAAGAGGAAACAAGGCTTGAGAATCCTGGGCATTGATCCTGGCCTGGCGACGCTGGGCTGGGGCGTGATTGAATCGGACGGCTATCGCGAACGCCTCGTGCAGTATGGCGCGATCATCACCTATCCGCGCGACACGTTCCCCACGCGGCTGGGCAGCATCTACCAGAACGTGCGCGGCCTGATCGAGACGTTTGGGCCGGAGGAGATCGCCTTCGAGGAGCTGTTCTTCTCCAAGAACATCACCACGGGCATTCAGGTGGCGGGTGCGCGCGGTGTGGCGCTGGCCGCCTGCCAGAGCTATACCGATCGGCTGTATGAGTATACGCCGATGCAGATCAAGCAGACGATCACCGGCTACGGCAACGCCGAGAAGCGGCAGATGCAGCAGATGGTGCGCCTGCGCCTGGGGCTGACGGAGATCCCCAGGCCGGACGATGCGGCGGACGCTGTCGCCTGCGCCATCACGCATGCGCGCGCCGGCGTGAGACGGGAACAGTTCAGGATCGGGTGAGGGTATACGATGATTGCTTTTATTGAAGGAAAGGTTGCCGAGAAGAATCCGGGCGAGCTGGTTATCAATGCCGGAGGCGTGGGCTTTTCGCTGCTGTGCTCCAACGCGACCATTGCCGCCGCGCCGGAGATCGACAAGCCCTTTCGCTGCTACACGGTGATGAACGTGCGCGAGGACGCCATGGAGCTGTTCGGCTTTGCCGCCAAGCTGGAGCGCGAGATGTTCCGCAAGCTGTGCACGGTGACGGGCGTCGGCGCGAAGACGGCGCTGGGCATTCTGTCCGCGCTGCCGCTTCGCGAGCTGTCCATCGCCATCGTCACCGGGGATGCGACTGCGCTCTCCCGCGCGCCGGGCATCGGCAAAAAGACCGCCCAGCGCATCATCCTCGAGCTGCGCGACAAGGTGGAGCAGGCGGAGGTGTCCTCGGCTGCGCCGGGTGCTGCGGCGGCCTCCGTCGCGCCGGCGGGCGGTATCCAGCGCGAGGCGCAGGCGGCCCTGCAGGCGCTGGGCTACACCTCGGCGGAGGCGGCGCGCGCGCTCAACCTGGTGCGCGATCAGGCCGACACGGTGGATCAGCTGATCCTGGCCGCCGTCAAGCAGCTCAGCGCGATGTGAACCGCATTAAGGAGGATATGCCATGCTGCCCAACGATCCGATCATGCTGCTGAGCGTGATCAACATGAAGCTGCGCGACCGGTATGCGTCCCTCGACGCGCTGTGCGAGGACATGGACGAGCGCCGGGCGGACATCGAGCAGGCGCTTGCGCAGGCCGGCTATGCGTACGACGAAGCGAGGAATCAGTTCCTTTGAGAACAGAATGGTGAGATGAAATGGAAGACGAACGCCTTGTCATGAGCGGCTTCCGCGAGGAGGACGACGATCAGGAGAGCAGCCTGCGCCCCAGGACGCTGCGCGACTATGTGGGCCAGCAGGCGGTGAAGGACAGCCTCAATATCTATATCCAGGCCGCGCGCCAGCGCCGCGAGCCGCTGGATCACATCCTGCTCTATGGCCCGCCCGGCCTGGGCAAGACGACGCTGGCCAACATCGTCGCCAGCGAGATGGGTGCGAATATCCGCGTGACCAGCGGCCCGGCGATCGAGCGCCCGGGCGACCTGGTGGCGCTGGTGTCCAATCTGTCGCAGGGCGACGTGCTGTTTATCGATGAGATCCACCGCCTCTCCCACGCCGTGGAGGAGGTGCTCTATCCCGCGATGGAGGATTACGCGCTGGACATCGTCACCGGCAAGGGGGCGATGGCCAACAGTATCCGCATTCAGCTGCCCAAATTCACGCTCATCGGCGCGACGACGCGCGCGGGCAGCCTCTCCGCGCCCCTGCGCGACCGCTTCGGCATCATCTTCCGCCTGCAGATGTACACCACGCAGGAGCTGATGCAGATCGTGTACCACTCCGCCAGCGTGCTGGATATCCGGGCGGATGAGGACGGTGTGCGCGAGATTGCCCGCCGCAGCCGCGGCACGCCCCGCATCGTCAACCGGCTGCTCAAGCGCGTGCGCGACTATGCGCAGGTGCGCGGCGACGGCGTGATCACCCTGGCGATGGCGCGCGAGGCGCTGACCCTGCTGGACGTGGACGAACTGGGGCTGGACCGCACCGACCGCGCGATGCTGCGCACGATGATGGTGAAGTTCGCCGGCCGGCCCGTCGGGCTGGACACGCTCGCCGCGACGACCGGCGAGGACGCCGTGACCATCGAGGACGTGATCGAGCCGTACCTGATGCAGCTGGGCTTTGTCATGCGCACGCCGCGCGGACGCATCTGCACCCAGGCGGCTTACGACCACATGAAGCTGCCCATGCCCGCTGAGGCCAGGCCGCAGATGCGCGCAGACGGGCAGACCTCGCTGCTGGACTGATATAGAAGAAGGCTCAGTGACATGAAGACATCCGATTTCAACTACGACCTGCCGGAGGAGCTGATCGCGCAGACGCCCGCGTCCCCGCGCGACAGCAGCCGCCTGCTGGTCTATCACCGCGACAGCGGCGCGATTGAGCACCGCATCTTCCGCGATGTGGTCGACTATCTGAACCCCGGCGACGTGATGGTCGTCAACCAGACGCGCGTCATCCCCGCCCGGCTCTACGGCGAGAAGGAGGGCACGGGCGGCGCGATCGAGTTTTTGCTGCTGCGCAGGCTCAACCTCACCGACTGGGAGGTCATCCTGAAGCCCGGGAAAAAGGCGAAGCCCGGCGCGCGGTTCGTGTTCGGCGGCGGCGCGCTGCGCGCCGAGGTGCTCACCGTCTCCGAGGACGGCGGGCGCACCGTGCGCTTTGCATACGAGGGTGTGTTCGAGGACGTGCTCGACCGCCTGGGCCAGATGCCCCTGCCGCCGTACATCCATGAGAAGCTGGAGGATCGCTCCCGCTATCAGACGGTCTACGCCAGGGTGGACGGCAGCGCCGCCGCGCCGACGGCGGGGCTGCACTTCACGCCCGAGCTGCTCGAGCGCGTGCGCGCCAAGGGCGTGGATATCGTGCCGGTGCTGCTGCATGTGGGCCTGGGCACGTTCCGCCCCGTCAAGGAGGAGGACGTCGCCAACCACCACATGCACAGCGAGTATTTCGAGGTGACGCACGAGCAGGCCGAGGCCATCA
>JBJEYK010000228.1:0-9850 GCA_051886775.1 Candidatus Ventricola sp.
ACGTCGACGATATCGTCGATGGTGATGATGCCCACCAGGCGGTTTTCCTTGTCGGTGACGGCGATGCTCGTCAGGTCGTAGCGGCGGAAATCGTCGGCGACGGCCTCCTGATCGTCGGTGGTCTTGGCCGAGACGATGTTGGTGTCCATGATATCGCGGATGTAGGTGCTCTCCGGCGCGACGATCAGCTTGCGCAGCGAGATCTGGCCGACCAGGCGGCGCTGCTCGTCGATGACGTAGCAGGTGTAGACGGTCTCCTTGTCGATGCCGGTGCGGCGGATGTAGTCCATCGCCTTGCGGACGGTGAAGTAGTCGTGCAGGTCGACGTACTCGATGGTCATCAGGCTGCCGGCGCTGTTTTCCGGGTAGTTGAGGTACTGGTTGATCAGCTTGCGGGTGTTCTCGTCGGCGTTTTGAAGCACCTTCTTGACGACGTTGGCCGGCATCTCCTCCAGGAAGTCGACCGTATCGTCCAGGAACATGTCGTCCACCAGGGCCTTCAGCTCGGCGTTGGTGGCGCTCTCGGCGATCATCTGCTGCTGGTCGCTGTTCATGTAGGCGAACACGTCGGACGAAATGTCCTTGGGCAGCATGCGGAAGAGCTTGAGCACGCGCGCGGTGTCCTCGATCTCCTCCAGCCCCTCGGCGATATCCACCGGCAGGCACTCGTTGGCTTTTTTCTTGAATTCCTGGAGCTTTCCGGCATCCATCAGCGCAAAAAGCTCCATCAGATCCTTGCGGACATCTTCCTCCATGGGAATCCCTCCTATCATTTTCGTTGGTCGAAAATGCAGGCGTTTCCCCCAAAAACGGCGCAAAAAGGCGCGCAGCGCCCGGCTGCGCGCAAAAAACCGCTGTTATCCAGCGAAGGACGCAGCCGCCAGCGCACCATGCGCCAGGCGTTCTCGGGGTTTGCCCGCCAGGCTACTGGGATAATCGTCCACGTCCTTCACCCCTCTCTGATTGCAGGTTCATGCTTACAATACGCCCATTTTTCCCGTTTGTCAACCCGGCAATGCGCGAAAATTCACACCGGATACGCCGCGCCGGCGCGCACCAGATACAGGAGCCGCTCGGCGACGGGCAGCCCCGTGAGCGCCTCCAGCGCCTGGGCGTAGATGGCAAGCTGGGGCCGGTGGCGCTGCAGCACGGCGGGCACGTCCGCGGGGGAGTCGGTCTTGTAATCGACGAGCACCCAGTGGCCGCGCTCCACAAAGCAGCAGTCGATCACGCCCTGCAGCAGCTGCGCGCCGCCCTCTCCCTCGCGGCGGTAGGTGAAGGCCCACTCGCGCTCCACCCTGGAGGAGGAGAGCAGCCGCACGCCCAGCGGCGAGGCGAAAAAGCCCGTGAGCATGCGCGCGGGCACGGCGGAAAGCTCCTGCGCCGTGAGCACGCCGTCCTGCCGCATGGCCTGAAGCTGCGCGCGGATGTCGGCCTCCAGGTCGCGCGAGGCGCGCAGGGCGTCCAGGTCGAGCATGCACATCGCCCGGTGGAACGCCGTGCCGATCTGTGCGCCCGTCAGGCTGGCCTGCTCCATGAAGCGCGGCAGACGCAAAAGCTCCGTGTGCCGTCCCTCGTCGCGGCTCTCCTGTGCCTCGCGCTTCTCGTCGCGCAGCACGGCGCTCACGCTCGTCTTGCGCACGGCACGCTGCCCGCTGCCGGGCACGAAGTCCAGCAGCGCCAGCAGGCGCGCGTCCGTCAGCGGGGTTGCCTCCAGCTGTGCGATGAGCCGCGCGGCCTGCTCGTCGGTGCGGCGCGCACGCTCCTGCGCCTCGCCGCCCGCATGGGCGCACACCAGCCAGCGCGATTGCCCAACCTGCACAGCCTCCTCCGGCAGCGTCAGGCACGCCCCGGCGGTCAGCAGCGCCGGACAGACCATGTCCAGCCCCGTGCGCATCGCGCGCAGCGGGCCGTCCGCCGTCCAGCGCGGCGCATCCGCGCCCGCGTCGCCGATGAGGATCAGCCGCTCCCGGGCGCGGGTCATCGCCACATAGAGAATGCGCACCTCCTCGGCAAGCTGCTCGCGCGTGAGCTGCGTGCGGATGGCGCGGCGCAGCAGCGTGTCGCGCTCGCTGCCCAGCGCCGTATCGATACACGGCAGGCCGATGCCCAGCGCCGCATGCTCAAGCAGCCGGTCGCGCTGGGCGCGCGCGCTCATGCGCCGCCCCATGCCCAGCACGAGCACCACCGGGAACTCCAGCCCCTTGCTCTTGTGCGTGGTCATGATGCGCACCACGTCCTCGCTCTCGCCGATGGCGCTGGCGTTCATCGCGTCGCCCCCGGCGCGCAGCCGCGCCGCGTAGCGCAAAAACGCCTGCAGCGATCCGCCCTGCGCCTGCATGAACGCCCGCGCCCGCGTGACCAGCAGGTGCAGATTGGCCTGGCGCGCCGCGCCGCCGGGCAGCGCCCCGGCCTTGGCCACAAAGAGCGTCTCGCCGTAGATGCGCTCGATCAGCGCGTCCACGCCCTGATGGCGCGCGCACAGCCGCCAGCGCTCCAGCGTCTGCTCGAAGGCGCGCAGCTTTCGTGCCAGCGGGTCGTCCAGCTCCTCGCGATAGCGCCGCACGGCCTCGCAAAACGGCACGCGCGTGTCCGGCGTATGGACGCGGATGCGCGCCAGCTCGCTTTCCTCAAGCCCCAGCGCCGGGCCGCGCAGGCTGGCGAGCAGCGCCTCGTCCTGCGCGCCGTTGGCGACGGTCTCCAGCAGCGCCATCATCGCGCGGATCTCCGGGATATCGAAGTAGCCCTCGCCCGCGTCGCAGAACACGGGGATGCCCGCCGTGGCCAGGATGTCCGCCGCCAGCGGCGCCTGCTGATGCGCCACGCGCATGAGCACCGCCATGTCGCGATAGGCCAGAGGCCGCTCGCCCCCGGTCTTCGCGTCGTAAAACGGCGTGCCCACCAGCGCGCGGATGCGCTGCGCGGCAATCTGCGCCTCGCGCTCGATGGCGGCCAGCTCCCGCTCCTCCTGGGCTTCGCCCTCGTTTACGCCGTCCGGGTCGGGCGCGCCGTCCTCGTTCGCGCGGTAGAGCAGGTGCAATTCCAGCGGCGGGTCGTCCTCCCGCACGGGCAGGCCGGGGATCAGCGCCTCGCGCGCGTCGTATTCGATCTCCGTCACATCCGCGCGCATGATGCGCGAGAAGACGGCATTCACGCCGTGCAGCACGTTCGCACGCGAGCGGAAGTTGCACTGCAAATCGATGCGCCGCGCGCAGGGCGTGTCCGCCCGGTCGTACAGCGCGGCCTTTTGCAGAAACAGCGTCGGCTCCGCCTGGCGGAAGCGGTAGATGCTCTGCTTCACGTCGCCCACGAGAAACAGGCCGTCCTCCCGCGCGAACTGCGAGACGATGGCCTCCTGTATGGCGCTGGAGTCCTGGTATTCGTCGATGAACACATAGCGGTATTGCGCCCGCAGCGCCTCTCGCACCTCCCCGCGCGAAAGCGCCCGCAGCGCGCCGTGCTCCAGGTCGTCGAAATCCAGCAGGCCGCGCCGGCGCTTCTCGGCGTCGTACAGCGCCCGGAAGGTGCGCACCAGCTGCGCCACGCCGGCCAGCGGCGCGCGCGTCATCGCGATATCCGCCGCGGCGTCGTCAAGCGGCAGCGCAAACGTCTCCGCCAGCGCGCGCAGCGCCTTCTTGAGCGCCTCGCGCCGGGTCTTGACGCGCTCGGCAAGCGCCTCGTCGAATACGTCGCCCTTCTTTTTTCGCCCCAGCGCGGCAAAGGAAAGGCCGCCCAGCGCGTCGGACAGCGCCGCATAGCCCTGCTCCGCCGCGTCCAGCAGCGATTGCACAAGCGCCTCATCCTGCCGGCAGGCGGCAGCGTAGTGCGCGGGGCCGTCCGCCCCGGCGCACAGCAGACAGGTCTGGCGGGCGTCCTCCAGCAGGCCGGCAAGCTGCTCCAGGGCATCCTCCAGCAGCAGGCGCACGCTGTCGCTGCCCGCCAGCGCCTGCGCGTCCGGATCGCAGGCGTCGACAGCGCGCGCAAGCCAGTCCTGCGGGTCGGGCCGGGTCATCATGAAGCGGTCAATCCCGCGCGCCAGGTCGGCAAGCTCCTCCTGCGTGTAGCAGGCATCCGCCGCCAGGAAGTCCGCGTCGCCCACCTCATAGCAGGCGAAGAGCGCGTCCTCCATGGCCTGCCGTGCCAGCACGCCGCACTCCTGCTCGTCGCCGATGCGGAACGCCGGGTCGATGCCCAGCGCCTGGAAGTGCTCCCGCAGCAGCCCGCCGCAGAAGCGGTGCAGCGTGGAGATGCTCGCCCGGGAGAGCGCGAGCACCTGCTCGGCCAGCTCGGGCCGCGCCTGCGCCGCGCGGGAGAGCGCCTCGCCGATGCGCTGGCGCATCTCGCCTGCCGCCGCGTTGGTGAAGGTGACGATCAGCATCTGATCGATCGGACAGCCCTCGCACACCAGGCGCACAATGCGCTCCACCAGCACGGCGGTCTTGCCCGAGCCTGCCGCCGCGCAGACAATCAGGCTGTGCCCCCGGTCGGTGATCGCGTCCAGCTGCTGCGGCGTCCAGTTTGGCATGGCGGTTTCCTCCTGATGCTGAGCTTTGCCCTATTATAGCACACGCGGGCGCGTGCAGGAAGGCGGGTTTTGCGGCGCAGCCGGTATCCGGGCGCGCCGCCCCGGGCCGAAGCCGCGCCGTGACCATACAATAGCGCTGGCAGCCCTGCGCGGGGATCGTTCCCGGCATGGGCTGCCAGCGCAGCTGCATATTCTGCTTGGCACAGGGCGTCAGTTCTTCCACTTGCCCTTCAGCTCATTGGTCAGCCCCTTGTTCACCTCCACCGAGGCGGAGAGCGTCACATCGCGGCTTTCCAGGCGGTATTCGCGGGAGCTGTTGATCAGGACGACCTGCACCTCATGCCTGCCCTCCGGCAGGAAGGACAGATCCAGCATGATCAAGACGCCCGCCCGGCGCGTATCGGGCTGCACGCCCGGCACCAGCTCGGCGTATTCGCTGGTGAGGTCGCGGGCAACGTAGGAGACCTTGGTGCTGCCGCCCGCCTGGCTCAGCTGCTGCATGGTATAGCGCTGGCCGTCGATGATGAAGTCGAAGTACAGTCCGCCGGAGCGTTTGCTCCACTGGTAGCCCGTCAGATACACCTGGGACGGCGCGAACACCGCCTCCTGCTGACCGTCCAGGCCAAAGGCAAAGGTATCCGTGACCACCTGCGCCAGCGCCTGCTGCGGCACATCGGCCTGCTGCTGGTCGATGCCCTCGATCTGGTCGGACTCACCGCAGACGAACGGCTGCGAGGCGAGCGCCATGCCCTCCTCGCCCAGATCGTCGGTGCAGATGCTGAAATTCATCTGCTCGGAGAGGATCGGCGGCAGGCTGATGGATTCGCGCAGCACATAGCCGGCATAGCGGCTCTTTGTGCCGCCCAGCCCCGCCGCCAGCTCGTCAAAGTCCTCGTCCTTCATCTCTCGAAGCTCCTGCACGGAGATACCCTGCCGCATGAGCTCCTGATCGCCGTCCGAGATGACGTAATACAGCTCTACGCCCTCAGTGAGCAGAAGGTTGGCGTTCACGCCCAGATTCCCGCTGCGGATGACCTCATTCTCCCGCGGGCGGGTGATGCTCGCGATCGCGCCGCGCACCTGGTCGATCATCTCCACCCGGATGCTGCGGCTGTTGCCGGCGGCGTCGGTCGCCGTCAGCTCATAGGCCGTTCCGACCTGCTGCAGGGGCAGCTCCAGCCCGGCGTCGCCCTGCGCGTCCGCCTGCTGCTGCTCATGCATGCGACCGTTCACGCTCAGCGTCAGCAGAGCACCCGGCTCGGTGTGCACCTGAAGGCGCTGCGTTCCGATTTCGATGCTGCCGTCCATGTCGCCCAGCAGCGAAAGCTCGGGGGCCTGCGTATCCAGCGCGAGGATCAGCCGGGCCGCACAGTCGCCGCAGTAGCCGTCGGCGTAGGCGGCGTCGAGCGTCAGCTCGCCGTCGGCGAACTGCGCGGCATCGAACGCCGCGCGGAATGCCCCGTCGGCCCCGGCTGTCACGGTCTGCTCGGCCTGGCTCAGCCGCAGGGTGACGCTGTGGCCCGCCTGCGCGCTGCCGCGCACCGTCACCTGCTCCGCCGCGGCGTTCACATAGCCCGCCGCAGCCTCCTCAACGGCCAGCGTGATCAGCGCGCGATCCCCCGGATTGACCGTACAGGTCAGCTGTGCCTGATTGCCCAGCGCATCCGTCGCCTGGAGCATCGCCTGCATGCCTGCCGTCAGTGCCAGCTCGTCAAACGCGAAGCGACCGCTGTCGTCCGCTGTGGTCTGGCCGACGCCCGTCCCGTTCAGATAGAGCGCCACCGCGGCTCCCGCATCGGCGAAGCCTGTGATTTCCGTCATATCCTCCAGCAGCTGCGCGTGATCGATGCCCAGCGCGCACATGGAATCGCAGTCGAACGTATCCCGTCCGTTCATCTCGGGCGACCGCCCGTCCGCATAGGCTGCGATGACCTCGACGTGCTCGCCGTGCGCGAACCGGTCCGGCGCGGCCTCCAGCTGCCACTGGCCGTCCTCGTCGGTGACAGCCGAAAGGGACAGCCGCTCCTGGCCGTCGACACTCAGGCGCACGGACATCGTCTTGCCGGCTGTCGCCCGGCCCGAAAGGGCGATGGGGCTGTCCAGCCGCACGACGTCCGGCGCGATGACGGTGATCTCCTCGCGCCTGCCCAGCGAGACTGTGATGCGCTTTTCCGCCGTATTGCCCGCCGCATCCCGGCAGACAATCAGGATCTCGTCGCCCGGCTCCTGGCCGGACAGCAGCAGCGTGAACACGCCGCTCTCGCTCACCATCGCCTCAAGCTGCCTGTCCCGGATGGTCGCGGTCACCTGCGCGCCGCGCTCCGTGATGCCCGTCAGGATTTCCGTGTCCTCCGTCACATCGTTCAGCAGCACGGACAGCTCGCACACGACGTCCGGCGTGGGTGAAGGCGTGGGCGTCGGGGTTGGCGTTGGGGTCGGCGTTGGGGTTGGCGTTGGGGTTGGCGTTGGGGTTGGCGTCGGCGTTGGGGTTGGCGTTGGGGTCGGCGTCGGCGTGGGCGTTGGGGTTGGCGTTGGCGTTGGGGTTGGCGTCGGGGTTGGCGTCGGGGTTGGCGTCGGTGTGGGCGTTGGGGTTGGTGTCGGCGTCGGGGTTGGCGTCGGGGTTGGCGTTGGTGTCGGGGTCGGGGTTGGTGTCGGCGTGGGGGTTGGGGTCGGCGCAGACGTCGGGGTTGGCGTAGGCCTGGGAGCCTGCGTCGATTCCTGCGCCGGCACCGAAATCGGAATCGAAATCGGCGTGGGCGTGGGGGCCGGCGTATGCGTAGGCGCAGACGTCGGGGCTGGCGCAGGCGTGGGGGCTGGCGTGGGCGTGGGGGCTGGCGTGGGCGTAGGCGTAGGCGTCGGAGATTCACCGGAGTTCAGCATCAGGAACACGCACACGCCAAGTAGGAGCGCGGCTGACGCGCCGGCTGCCACCCATTTTTTATCGCCCTTTTTCTTGCCCGTCTGCCCGACGTGGCCGCGCATGGCGCGCCTGTCGATGAGCAGCTGAATGTCCTGGAGCTGGCTGGTCGCATCGGGATAGCGGTCTTCGGGCGAAAAGGCGCACGCCCTTCTGATCGCCTGCCAGATGTCCTCGTCATTAACGCCCAGGCTCGACGGCCTGGGCAACGGCTCGCTGCCCGAGAAGCGGCGTCTCTTGACGCGGTCGCGCTCCTCCTCGTTCATCTGTGCCCAGGGCTTCGCGGCAAAGGGCAGCCGCTTGCCGTTGAAATAATAATAGACGACGATGCCAAGGCTGTACAGGTCAGCCCTGGCGTCGTAATGCGTGTGCATGTCGCTGCGGTAGACCTCAGGCGCCATGAAGCTGACCGTGCCAAAGCGCGTCCGCCGTCCGGCGGCGGTGAGCCTTTCCAGGTCCTGCACGGTGCGCGCCTGGCCCCAGTCGATGAGCTTGAAGTGCCCCTCCGGGGTCACCAGGATGTTGCCGTCCTTCACATCGAGGTGAAGCACGCCCTTTTCATGCGCGTACTGAAGGGCGCAGGTGATATCCCGCCACATGTACAGGATTTCCGCCTGCGCTGCCCCAGGACGCGTCAGATAGCTGGACAGCGGCGTATACAGATCCATCAGGAACAGCGCGTTCCACATGCGGTCGTAATCCGTCTCGAAGAACAGATAGTCGCCGTAGGTGATCACATACGGGCACGCCGACAGCAGCGCCATGAAGTACATCTCCGAAATGCGGTTGTTCACCGCGTTCCAGGCGTTCTTCTGGTATTCCTCCTGCGTGATTTCGCCGTGCTGCAGCTTGCTCTTCCACAGCGAAAGATCGACGAAGGAGGCGGGAATCGAGACCAGCTTGACGGCCTTTTCCTCTTTCCTGCGCCCGCTTCCGCTGCACACGCGGTACACGGAGCCGTTTCCGCCGGCGCCGATCTTGCTGTCGAGCTTCCATCTGCCCCCGTCGAGCATGGGAAGATACTCGTTGACCTTTTGGAGCTTGATCTTCTCCTCGTCCCCGGATCGGCCGTTATTCTTCTCTGCCCTGGGATCCATGTACCCGATTCACCACCCGATTTCTAAATCAGCAAGCCATGCAAAAACAGCAGATCAATCCATTCAAAGATCAGATAGGCCTCTGCCGCCAGGAATACGCCGAGCATCACCTGAAGCCTTCTGCGCCTGGCGCGCAGCCGCTTCATGCGGCTGGCCGCGGCCTGCTCCCTGCGCGCCTCCTGCTCGCTTTGCTCGTCCTTCTTCTGCGCCACCTCGACGGTGACAACCGTCACGTTGTCCCTGCCGCCGTGGAGCTTGGCCTGATGGACCAGCTCCTCGGCAATGCGCTCGATGGGCCTGTTTCCCGCGAGGATGGCCTCAATCTGCTCATCCTCCAGCATATCGGTGAGGCCGTCGCTGCACAGCAGATAGCGGTCGCCGACTTCGTAGGGCATCACCTCGCCGATGAACGGCGTAAACGGCGCGCGATCCAGCGGCATCCCCCAATACTGGTTGATCATGTGGCGCTTGGGGTGCGTCTTGATCTGATCCTTTGTGATCTTCCCCTGCAGGAGGAGACGATGGACCTCCGTATGGTCGTAGGAGAGCTGCTCCAGGCTTTCGCCGCGCAGCCGGTAGATCCGGCTGTCGCCCATGTTGACGGCGCGCACGCCGTTCCTGTCCATCAGGACAAGCGCAATCGTGGCGCCGGAGCGGTTTCCGCGGCTGCGCGCCTGATCGTACACCGCCTTGCAGCCGCTGTACAGAAAGGCCTCCAGCTCGCTTTTGCTGGCCCACTTGTCCGGCGTGCTCAGAAAGCCGCGGCACAGCTCGACGGAGAGGAAGGAGGCTTCCTCGCCCGCCTCCTCGCCGCCCATGCCGTCGCACACGGCAAAGAGCATACTCGGCTCGCCGGCGCACCGAAACAGGCCGCCCTGATCCATCTGATCCTTTTGCAGCGAAAAGCCGTTGAGCGAAAAGCTGTCTTCATTGTTCTGCCGGACGCAGCCCTTGTCGCTGCAGGCAGCCGCATGAAGCACAATGTCCATCATCTCACCTCCCTTCCTTTCTCGAGTGCTTCCTTCCCTGCTTCTGCGCACCGCGGATTTTCGCGTTGACACCGCGCAGCAGCACGGCGCACACCAGCGCGCATCCGCCGCACAGCACCGTCAGCAGCAGCAGCAGCATCACCGCATGCTCGTCGGCAAACAGCGGCGTCACGCCGCCCTTGGGCGTCGGCTCGGCTGTCGGCTCGGGCGTAGGCTCGGCTGTCGGCTCGGGCGTCGGCTCGGCTGTCGGCTCAGGCGTAGGCGTGGCCGTCGGTTCGGGCGTCGGCGTATCCGTCGGTTCGGGTGTCGGCGTGGCCGTCGG
>JBJEYK010000228.1:9950-10292 GCA_051886775.1 Candidatus Ventricola sp.
GTTCGGGTGTCGGCGTGGCCGTCGGCTCGGGCGTCGGCGTATCCGTCGGTTCGGGCGTCGGCGTATCCGTCGGTTCGGGTGTCGGCGTGGCCGTCGGCTCGGGCGTCGGCGTATCCGTCGGTTCGGGCGTCGGCGTATCCGTCGGTTCGGGTGTCGGCGTGGCCGTCGGCTCGGGCGTCGGCGTATCCGTCGGTTCGGGTGTCGGCGTATCCGTCGGTTCGGACGTCATCATGGTTTTCGGCGCTCCCGTCTTCTCTGCCTTCGGCTCGTCCGTCGGTTCAGGCGTCGGCGTGTCTGTCGGCTTCGGCGTCGGTGTGTCTGTCGGCATCGGCGTCGGTGTGG
>JBJEYK010000228.1:10392-20478 GCA_051886775.1 Candidatus Ventricola sp.
CCGTCGGCACTGGCGTCGGCGTGTCTGTCGGCTTCGGCGTCGGCGTGGCCGTCGGTACCGGCGTCGGCGTAGCCGTTGGCACTGGCGTTGGCGTAGCCGTCGGCACCGGCGTTGGCGTGGCCGTCGGCACTGGCGTTGGCGTGGCCGTCGGCACCGGCGTCGGCGTGGCCGTCGGCACCGGCGTTGGCGTGGCCGTCGGCACTGGCGTCGGCGTGTCTGTCGGCTTCGGCGTCGGCGTGGCCGTCGGCACCGGCGTCGGCGTATCTGTCGGCTTCGGCGTCGGCGTGGCCGTCGGCACTGGCGTTGGCGTGGCCGTTGGCACCGGCGTCGGCGTGGCCGTCGGCACTGGCGTTGGCGTGGCCGTTGGCACCGGCGTCGGCGTGTCTGTCAGCTCCGGCGTCGGCGTGTTTTTGACATTGCTCTGAATGAGCAGATACTGTTCCTCCTGCTCATCGCCGATCACAAAGCTGATCTTCTCGCCGTCCAGATGATCCGGCGCAAGAAACACACCCGGATAACCTGCAAGGGGCGTAAGCTCCTGATCCCCTGCCACAAGGCGCAGCCCGGGAATATAGACCCATTCTCCGTTATTCTCTGTGACAGCGATGAAGCTGACCGTCTCGTCTGCGGAAACAGGCTCTCCCTTTTTGCTGATCCCCTGTGTTTTGATGAGCCGTTTTTCATCATACAGGCCGATGCTCAGCCCGTTCTTTTTTTCAACCTTCCTGCGATCTGTGAAGGTGATCTCCAGCTTGACCAATCCCGCAGACAAACGGAACGGCTCCTTGAATAAAGAACTGCCCGCTATTCTCTGCATTGTCCGGGGAAAGCTGTTTGGAATGATGAGGCAGCCATCCGCCGGAATCTCTTCACGGGTCAATTCGTCGATATGATCTCCTGTTGCGCCATTCTGAGAAAAGCGTACCGACTCAATTTCCTGATCCAGCTGAATCATCAGATGATCGCCATAGACAATCAGGCTCCTGCCAAAGGGGGAGACAGTCTCCCCCCAGGCAGTGCCATGACATCCAATCAGCGCGATCAGCAGCAGGAGCGGAAGCATCCACGCTTTCGCGATGCCCGCTCTGCGCTGCCATGCTCGTTTGTGCAACATCCATCACCCCTTGGCGTTGTCGTTATTCCTCAATGCTCTTGAGCTGAATGCGGATTCTGGCAATGGTCAACTCGTCGCCCGCGCAGATCGGCGTCGGGGTATCCTCGATGGGCGCGCCATTGAGCTGGGTGTATCGGGCCGTTCTGTCGGCGGTGAGGTTGCGGATGAACATGCCGTCCGGCATCTCCGTGATTTCCAGATGATGGCGAGAGACATAGTTCGCCTTGAGGACGATGGAGTTGTCATACTCGCGGCCAATGGTCACCTTGCCGTCGCACTCCACCTCGGCCTGAGAGGTCTCGCCCTCGTTGTCGATGGCAAAGATCAGGCGCTTCTTCACTTCCCAGTCGGACGGCGGCAGCGTCTTCTCCTCGGCGTACGGATCGACGGTCTTCTCGTCCTCCTCGTATTCCACGGTCACGCTGCTGTCGGAGTACGTGTCGATCGTCTCCTCATTGCCGCCCATCATCGTGCCGTCGATGGTCTCGTTTCCGGTGCTCTGGCGTTCCACCGGCATGACGGCATGCACCTTGTCCGGGTTGTAGCTGTGCGGGCTGCTGTCGGAAACCTCCGACTGACCGGAATTCTCGTCGTTCGGCTTTCTGCGCTTCCTGACGCCCAGGATGATCAGCACAATGATCAGCACGATGATCAGCACGAGCACGACAATCAGGCCAATCTGCACGTTGCGCATCATGATCAGATCGCCCAGACGCCAGTTCTTGATCGTGATGTCAGCCACCGGGTTGCCGTAGAAGTGCGGCGTTGCCGTGGGAGCCGGCGTCGGGGTAAACGTGGGCACAGGCGTCGGCGTCACGAGCGGCGTGGGGGTCGGGGTAGGCGTGGGCGTCGGAGTAGGCGTGGGCGTCGGGGTAGGCGTAGGCGTCGGGGTAGGGGTGGGCGTCGGGGTAGGCGTAGGCGTCGGGGTAGGCGTAGGCGTCGGCGTCGGCGTGGGCGTCGGGGTCGGGGTGGGCGTCGGCGTGGGCGTAGGCGTCGGCGTGGGCGTCGGGGTAGGCGTGGGCGTCGGGGTGGGCGTGGGCGTCGGCGTCGGGGTGGGCGTCGGCGTCGGGGTCGGTGTCGGCGACGGCGTGGGCGTGGGCGTGGGGACGCCGGCAAGGCTCAGCGAGTACACATACACATCGCTGGATACCGCCTGAACGCCCTTGCGGCACTCCACCGACCAGGTCAGGTTTTCCATAGTGAAGTAGTCATACGGCAGCGTGACCGTCATGCCGACAGACTCATTGATCGTCCTGCGGATGCGCTCCATGCAGCCGGCGATCTCGTACTTCTTCTCCGAGAACAGCGTGCCGCCGGAATACCGGGAAATCCTTCCCACCGAGCTGAGGTCCGCCGTCTTGACATTGCCCGCGAGGCCGACCGTGTAAATCGGCACGCGCGTCTGGATGATCTTGCTGATGACCTCGCTTTCGCCATAGCCGCCGTCGGAATCGTCCATGCCGTCGGTGAACAGGATGATTGCGGCGTGCTTCTTGTCGGCTCCGGTAGAGGTGAGGGCGTTCATCGCGGACATGATGCCCTTGTACAGATAGGTGCCCGGCTCGCTGGGCTGCAGCTTGTCCACCGCGGCCCTCAGCAGCGCCTTGTCAGCGGTGAAGTCCTGGAGGGTCACCGCCTCCACGCCAATGGACACGATGCGCATCGTGTCATTGGGCTGCATGTCGTCGATCAGCTTGCCAATCTGCTCGCGGATCTGGGACATCTCCTTGGCGGTGACCGACTTGGAAACGTCGACGCCCAGCACATAGCAGGTGCCGTCCGCGCTCTCCTTGGCCATGAACACGTTGTCCGGGGCGATGCGATGGGCGCCGTCCAGCGAGATGTAGAAATCCTGGCGGGCATAGGTATCGGACACCTGCACGGAATCCGAGTCCAGCATGCTGACGTAGAGCGTCACCTGATCGCCGGACTGAAGAATCTGCCCGATGGTGACGCTGTCGATGATGCCGGCTGCCGCTGCGAGCTGCGCCGCCAGCAGGATGGCCATCATCAGAAACAGACCAAGACCAGTTTTGATTCGTTTCATAAGCTCCTCCGTATTTCGCGATTCATGGTGATGAATCGAATATGCCACGCAACAATAAAGCGGAGCTGCGTATTCTTCAATTTGATTTCTTTCTTCAAATCAAAGCCTACGCAGCTCCTTCTGTCAGATGTTATTCAGATTTTGCCATCAATACTGCAGCAGCGCGAACTTCCGGTAATTGGCCGGATCGGACTGGTAGGTTTCCATCGCGTAGTCGATATCCATCTCACAGTCGATTCGGGTCACGACGTACACCTTTCCGGACTTGCCGGCCAGGCTGTCGCGGATGCTGCCGTCGCCCTGCAGATCGTGATGCGGCACATAGGCGAGCGTCGTATTGCCTCTGCCGCGCTCATCGAGCAGCGCCGTGCCGACGTTCGTGATGGTGATGTCGCCATCGTCGTCCACGAAGTCGAAGGTCTGCACCAGCTCGCCGTTCTCCATCGTGTAGGTGCAGCTGCCGATCACGAAGCTGTTGCCAGCGAGCACCGGCACCGTGATAGGCTGGAAGTTGTCCAGATCGATTTCCGTCTGGATATACCACTCGCCCTTATCGTTGCTGACCATGTCGCCCATGGGATAGGCGATCGCCTGCACCCGGTCAAGCGCCGGGATGTCCACGGTGTAGGAGACGCGGTTCTTGGCGATATCCATGGAGTGGATCTCGAAGGTGTCGCCTGCAAAGAGCATCGGCATCTCCACCTCGAAGTAGCCGTTCTCCCGGACAACGCCCTTGTACGCCGCGCCCTGGTACTGCACCCAGACGCTGGAGTTGATCTCCGCGATACCGGTGAGCACCGTCATCTCCTCGAAGACCGGGCTGGTGATGATCGGGCGGAAGCAGTGGCTGTCGAAGAGCACCGTCTGGGTGTAGCCGTTGCCATTGATGTCCACATACTCGATGGTGCACTCCAGCTCGGTATTCTCCGGCTGGCTGCTCATGTCAATGAGGACATCCGCGTTGCCCTGCTCCTCGCCGGCCCACTGGCCGGTGCCGCTGAGCTTGACCACACGCTGGAAGTTGCCCAGGGTCACATTCACGCGCTCCCACTCGGTGCCGTAGATGCGCAGGATGAGCAGATTCGTTTCGCGTGCGTCGAAATAGTTGTTGTCCAGCAGGACCGGCTCCAGAATCGCGTTGATCGACAGGCCGGTGTAGATGGTGTTGCCCAGAACGTCCGTTCTCGTATTGCCGACGAGGTCGGTATACGTGATCGAGACCGGATTGTTCTTGAGCGGCAGAGCAGTCTCGTTCAGGTCGACAGGCAGCTCAACCACATCGTTCATGACGTAATTCCCCGTCGGGAAGCCGATCACGCCCGCGCCGTTGATGATCACCTCGGTGATGCTGCCCGCTTCCGGCATCGTGATCTTCAGCACTTCATCGCGGTTCTCCCACTCGATCGTGGTGATCGGCTGGGCAATGGTGTCGTAGACGAGGCTGAAGGTGCATGTCGTCTTGCCGATATCGTGGTTGTTATCGTTGGCGTACTTAACCTCGAAATCATAGATCACATTGGCCTGGAAGTCAACGCCCGCGCCGAGCAGCTCCGCAATCGTCATCGGGCACTCGCCATTTTCATCAAGGGTCCGATTCAGCACACGCTCGCTACCGGTCTCGGCATTGCGCGGCTTCAGGGTCACGACAATATCCTCGCTCAGCGCGCCCAGATTCTTGAAGCCGCTGAGCATGAACTTGCCATTGGCGTTGAAGTGGTATACACCGCCGTCGCCCTGCGCGCCGTTCTTGGAGTCTGCTGTTGGGATTGCAAACACAATCGGTTCCGTCGCCGGGTTGATCTGCACCGCGTCCTCGTCGTCCACCGTCAGGGTGGCAAGGCCATCCAGCGCCGGGTTCTCGTCCGCCACCGCAGCATAGCTGCCTTCGCCAACTTTAATCGTGTAGTTCGTGTCCCTGTGGTGGAACTTCACCGTCGCAATCTTGGTGCCTGCGTCGGCGTCGCCATACTCCACGAAGTCGATGGTCAGCGGGAGCGCCTCCTTCGCGCCGTCAAGCTCCACACCGACGTTCGCGCTCAGCGCGCTCTGATAGTGGGTGTCCTTCGTCGCATACGGCGTGCCGTCGTACTGCTTTTCCACAGCGAAGCCGTAGGGATTCAGCAGCGTCGCAGCGTCGATCGTCACAGCCTTCGGGGTGATCTTCACCTTCTGCTTCTGCGCATCGGTCACGGTCAGGGTCGGAAGGTCGCTCGGAATCTGGCTCCCGGCAGGAATTGCCACATAATCCGTTTCACCAACCCTGATCGTGTAGTTCTTGTCCGTGTGGTAGAACTTCACCGTCGCCGTGTCGGTGCCCACAACGTCCGGGCTGCTGTACTCCACGGATTCGATGGTCAGCGGGAGCGCCTCCTGCGCGCCGTCCTTCACCACGCCGACGTTCGCGCTCAGCGTGCCGGCATAGTGGGTTCCCTTCGTCGCGGCGGTCGTACGATCGTACACCTTTTCCACAGCGAAGCCGTAGGGATTCAGCAGCGTCGCAGCGTCGATCGTCACAATCTTCGGGTTGATCAGCACTCTGTTCGCATCCCGAACCGTCACACTCGCGTTCGTCTGCGGGGTAGCCGGGTAGTCCTTTCCGTCCACGCGCAGCTTGTAGTTCGTGTTTGTCTGATGGAACGTCACTGTTGCCGTGTCGACGCCCACATTCGCGTCCGAATACACCAGCTCGTCGATGATCAGCGTGACCGTCTCATTCGGCACGCCCGTGTCAATCGGGCTCACGCCGAATTCAGCGTCCGTGCCCGTGCCGGTCTTCACTGTGCCGTCATACGTCTTATACACGTAGAAGTAGTTGTCCAGCAGCACAGAATCGTCGATCGTCACAGCCTTCGGGGTGATCTTCACCTTCTGCTTCTGCGCATCGGTCACGGTCAGGGTCGGAAGGTCGCTCGGAATCTGGCTCCCGGCAGAAATTGCGAAATAATCCGTCTGATTAACCGTGATCGTGTAGTTCTTGTCCGTGTGGTAGAACGTCACCGTCGCCGTGTCGACGCCCACATTCGCGTGCGCATACGTCACGGACTCGATGGTCAGATCAAGCTTCTCGCCGTTCACACCGGTCGGAATCGCATTCAGGCTGTAGCCCTCGCCGTCCTGCGTGCTCTTGGGCGCCGCATTGGGATCGCCGTCGTACGTCTTATGAACGTCGAACCCATTGGCCAGCAGCTTCGCAGCGTCGATCGTCACCGTCGCCGGGTTGATCTGCACGACGAGTTCGCTCTCCACCGGGATGGTGATCGTCTCGCCCGCCTGATACTTCTTTTCGTCGAACGTCAGCACATGGTTCGTACTCGTGAACTTCAGCTCGACATCAGCCGAATGCGTTCCGGCATCCGCGCTGGTGTACGCCGCCTTTGTGACCGTCAGGCCGGTGGCGTTGCCCTCGTCGTCCTTGTGCTCGGTAATCGTCGGAAGCGCGGAATCCGTCGTTCCGTCGTAGGTCTTCACCATCCTGAGGCCCAGACCCAGCACCGTGGGGGCGTCGATCGCCACCTCCCTTTCATCGATCGACCAGTCCTTGATCACCTCGCCGGTATAGTTGCCCTTGCCCGTCAGCGTGACCTTGTGGCCCCCAGCGTTGGTCTGGTCGTCACCCGGGTACGTCGCCTCGTAATCATCCGCGTCCAGCGTCATGCCGTTATACATCACGGTGATCGCCGGGGTGAGCTTCTTGCCGGTGTACGTCAGGCCGGTGCTGTCCACGGTAATCAGAACATCCGCATCCGTCAGGCTGCGCGGCTTGATCTCCCAGCTGTCCGTCGCTGTCCTCGTGCCGGCATAATTGCCACCGTTCACGGCGGTGAGGATCACGCTGTACTTGCCCGCGTCGATCCGGTTGTCAGTCGCCGGATAGGAAACGGTGTAATCCTTACCCTGCACAAGCTCATTGCCGTTGTGCGTCACCTTGACCGTCGGTTCCTGCGCAACGCCGGTGTACGTCAGGTCGGCGCTCACATCGACCTGGCAATTATTCAGGCTGCGCTGGCCGATGCTCCAGGGGAGCTCCACCGAGCCGGTGAAGTATGCGCTGGTATCCTTCGCCGTCACCGTGACCGTGTAGCTGCCGGCATCCTTTTTCGTAACCTTCTCGACAGTGACATCATCCGTCAGGTTCGGCTTGACGTTGCCCGCATATGCCGGATTCACAGCGATCTCCGCGTCATGATCATTGCCGTCGAATTCGAAATTCGTCGCGACGAACATGCCCGCCGTCAGCGGGATCTTGCCGATCGACCACGGAATTTCGACTTCGCCGCTGTAATTGCCGCCCTCCTTCGCCGCGATCTTCGCTGTATAATTGCCGATGTCTGTTCCGGTGATGCCGGTGACGTCGCAGCCGCTGAGATCGACCCTGCTATCCAGCACAGTGATCACAGCCGTCTGCTCTGCGCCGGTGTACACCAGCGGGCTGATGCTGAACATCGTATTCGCCAGCGGCAGCTGTTGGATCGTCCATTCCACATCAAAAGTACCCGTCGTGTAGTTTTGGGCATGATTCACTGTGACTGTAGCAATATATTTGCCAGCGTCTGTTTTGGTTTCTCTACCCCAGTGATCGTCGATTACAATCCTGGTGATGATGTCGAATATACCAATCGCGTCGTTTGTCCCGTCAGGCTTGAAGCCCACGATCGGCCTCTGCCCCTGGCCGTTGTACACCAGCGGCGCGTTCATCACCTTGAACATTTCCTTGGTTGTCGTCATCTTGTCGATCCGGAACTTGCTCGACTCGACCCCAACCTTGTCGTTTTTCAGCGTATAGTTCTTTTCGCCCGCGTCCAGGCTCAGGGAGAAGACGACAGTCGCCTGGTCGGTCGCATACGACCCTGTTCCATTCGGGCCGGTGTATTCCACTGCCTTGACGTTGATTTTCGCTCCATCCTTGGTGAGCGTCCAACCGTTGGTGAGGCCGGTCGGCAGGTTCGTCGTGCCGTCGAACGTTTTCACGATATTGGGAAGGCCGCCGATCCCGAGGATATCGTCCACGTCCACATCGATCTGCACCTTATTTATATTCCACTTTGCTTCCGCCGTGCCCTTATACTTCTGATTATTAGAGGAGTCAGTCGGTGCAACCGCTTCGACCTTAAGGGTATAGGTATCCGCATCTTTACCGGAGTCTCCGGTGATGCTGACGCCACACGCATTCAGGTCCGACCAGATATCTACGCCGTTGAGCAGAACAGCGGTGACCGTTACGGACTTAACACTGCCGTCATAATCAAACTCAGTCGCACTGAGTGTAACTGTCGCCTTACTGATATCGATGAGATCGGAACCCATATCATAGCGCGCAATTTGGCTCATCATCTCCAGGAATTCCTCGACGGTGACATACTCGCCCTCGCCCAGGTCGATCATGACCACGCCGTCGATGATCACGCCCTCGATATCGCCCTCGCCGTCGCCGTCCAGGTCGACCATGAGCGTTTCCAGCTCGTCATCCGGATTCTGATCCTGCTGCGCCAGCAGCGCGCGATAGTCGTCCAGCGTGACGTACTCGCCGTCCACCTCGACCATCTCGACGCCGTCGATCACCACAACCGCGGTCTCCGCCTCGCCGTCGCCGTCCAGGTCGACCATGACCGTCTCCAGCTCGTCATCCGGATCCTGATCCTGCTGCGCCAGCAGCGCGCGGTAGTCGTCCAGCGTGACGTACTCGCCGTTCATCTCGACCATCTCGACGCCGTTGATCACCACAGCCGCGGTCTCCGCCTCGCCGTCGCCGTCCAGGTCGACCATGACCGTCTCCGGCTTGTCATCCTGATCCTGATTCTGATCCTGATTCTGCTTCGCCAGCAGCGCGCGATAGTCGTCCAGCGTGACATACTCGCCGTCCACCTCGACCATCTCGACGCCGTCGACCACCACAACCGCGGTCTCCGCCTCGCCGTCGCCGTCCAGGTCGACCATAACAGGCTTATCCCCGGCAGGCTTGTTGTCATCGGACGGCGTGTTCGCGTCCGGATCATTCGCGTCCGGATCATTCGCGTCCGGGTCGTTCGCGTCCGGGTCAGCCGCGTTCGGATCATTCGCGTCCGGGTCAGCCGCGTCCGGATCATTCGCGTCCGGGTCGTTCGCGTCCGGATCATTCGCATCCGGATCATTCACGTCCGGGTCATTCACGTCCGGGTCATTCGCATCCGGGTCAGCCGCGTCCGGATCATTCGCGTCCGGATCATTCGCGTCCGGATCATTCGCATCCGGGTCATTCACGTCCGGATCATTCGCATCCGGATCATTCGCGTCCGGGTCAGCCGCGTTCGGGTCGTCCACGACGGGGTTGCCCGCATTCGGGTCGTCCACAACAGGGTTGCCCGCGTTCGGATCATTCGCGTCCGGGTCAGCCGCGTCCGGGTCAGCCGCGTCCGGGTCAGCCGCGTCCGGGTCAGCCGCGTCCGGGTCAGCCGCGTCCGGATCATTCGCGTCCGGGTCAGCCGCGTCCGGGTCGTCCACGACGGGGTTGCCCGCATTCGGATCGTCCACGACAGGGTTGCCCGCATTCGGGTCATCCACAACGGGGTTGCCGACATTCGGGTCGTCCACAACGGGGTTGCCCGCATTCGGGTCGTCCACGACGGGGTTGCCGACATTCGGGTCGTCCACGACGGGATTGCCAGCGTTCGGATCATTCGCGTCCGGGTCAGCCGCGTTCGGGTCGTCCACAACAGGGTTGCCCGCATTCGGGTCATCTACGACAGGGTTGCCCGCGTTCGGGTCGTCCACGACGGGGTTGCCCGCATTCGGGTCGTCCACGACGGGGTTGCCGACATTCGGGTCGTCCACGACGGGGTTGCCGACATTCGGGTCGTCCACAACGGGGTTGCCGACATTCGGGTCGTCCACAATGGGGTTGCCGACATTCGGGTCGTCCACAACGGGGTTGCCGACATTCGGGTCGTCC
>JBJEYK010000229.1:0-4428 GCA_051886775.1 Candidatus Ventricola sp.
GCCACGGCGTTGCCGCCCAGGCGGTTCGCGCCGTGCACGCCGCCGGTCACCTCGCCAGCCGCGTACAGGCCCGGGATGGCCTCGCCAGCCTCATTCAGCACCTCGGCGCTGGTGTTGATCACGATGCCGCCCATGGTGTGGTGGATGCCCGGGGCCACCTTGATGGCGTAGTAGGGCGCGGTGTCCAGCGCGTTGGCAAAGGACATGCGGCCAAATTCGTCATCCTTCTGCGCAGCCACAGCCGCGTTCCAGGTGTTCAGGGTCTCGGTCAGGGCCGCCGCATCGACGCCCATCGCCGCAGCCAGCTCGTCGACGGTCTCCCCCTTGAGCGCGAAGCCCTTGGTGAAGTAGCCGTTGTAGGTGGAGGAGGCGTCCATCATCTTCTGATCGACGATCGTCCAGGCGTAGCCGCCCTCCTGGGCCAGCTCCGCGGCGGACACGACGTCGCGGGTCTCCAGCTCGTTGACGAAGCGCTTGCCGGCCTGGTTGACCAGGATCGCGCCGTCGCCGCGGATGCCCTCGGTGATGAGCGCGGAGGTCTCGGTGTAGACGGACGGATGGATCTGAATCTGATCCATATCCACGGTGGCCGCGCCAACCGCGGTCGCCATGTCGATGCCGTCGCCGGTGATGCCGGCGGAGTTGGTGGTCACAAAGCCGTCAAGCTCCGGCTTGAGGGCGGCAACCCGCTCCAGATCCGCGCCGAAGCCGCCGGAGGCCAGGATGACAGCCTTCGCCGTGATGGTGTAATCGCCGTTGTCGGAGGAGACCTTCACACCGGTCACTTTGCCGTCGGTCACGACCAGCTCGGTCGCGGCGCTGTTGATGCGCAGGTCGATCTGATCGCAGCCGTCCACGGCGGCGGTCAGGGTCTTGACCAGGTACGCGCCGACCGGCGTGGTCTTGCCCTCGGCAGTCAGGGCGCGGTGGATGCGCATGACGGACGCGCCGCCGAAGGAGCCGACGGACACGAGATTTGCGTCCTTGGTGGCCAGCCAGTCAATGGCGTCCGCGGAGCCGTTGACCAGGGTCATGACCAGATCCAGGTTGTTGATCGCCTTGCCGCCGACCATGGTGTCCAGGGCGAACAGCTCCGGAGAATCGAAGTAGCCGGTCGGGTTGGCCTTGTAGGCCTCAAACTGCGCCTCGACGGTGGCAATCAGGTCGCCCAGCTTGTCGCCGTACTTTTCCTTCGCGCCGGCGATGGTCTTCTCCACCGCGGCGGTGGTGGCGTCCTTCCACTCGTTCTGGTCCTGCGCAGCGGTCTTCGCGGCGTTCATGCCGCCCGTCGCGCGGGAGGTGTTGCCGCCGGTGGAGCCGGTCTTCTCCAGCAGGATGATGTTCTGCACGCCCAGATCGGCGGCCTGCAGCGCGGCGGTCATGCCCGCGCCGCCCGCGCCGACGATGACCAGGTCACAGGTCTCGTCCTGCACGGTCACGTTCTCAGCCTCCATCAGGCCGGCGGCAATCATGGCCTTCCTCGTCGCCGCGATGACGGCGTTGCTGGTCACGGTGGCGTTGGCGATAACGTCGATGTCCGCGCCCTGCTTCTCGACGATCGCAGCGTCGTAGACGCCCTCCTGGATCGGCTCATAGCCGAAGCCGGGGGTCTCGCTGTCGCCGACGACCTTGGCAGCGGTGATTTTGCCGTCCTCCACCGTGATGGTGACGGAGATCGGGCCGATACCGGTGTCCTCGCCGGTGAACGTCTCAGCGGACGCACCGGCGACCATGCCGGTGAGCAGCAGCAGCGCCAGCAGCATGGAAACGAGCTTCTTCATACTTGATATAACCTCCTTCTGGTTGATCGCATATATTGTATGGTTTCGTGAAGCAATTGTCAATCCCTGCGCGGGATTTCCATGATTTTCATCGATGTTGCCAAATCTCCGTCGATTTTATGCGAAACAGCATGGAAGCCGCCGCGTCGCTGCGGCGGCCTCCATGCTTGAAGAGAGGGGGAAGGATTCTGATCTATATGAAAGGGTCATGCCCTGTTTATCCGGGATATGGGATTCACGCCACGCACGCGCTGCGCCCCATCATGCGCAGGAACATCTCGCATGCGCTTTGCAGGGTCATCTCGCCGCGCCGGGCCATCATCAGGATGCCGTACACCGCCACGCCCGTCATGCGCCCGGCGTCCTGCGTGTCCTCGCCGCGCTCGGCAAGCGCCTGGCGCGCGATGCTCTCAAGCGCAGGCCCCATGTGGGCGTAGAGCCGGTCGCACATGTCGCTGTACAGCGCCGCGTGCTGGGGCAGGCACAGGTCCGTGAGCATCGGCTGAGTGAAGCACTGCTGCCAGGTATCCAGCTGCATCAGGCGGCTGATCTTCTCCTGTGCCGGAATGGGCAGGTCGGCAATTCTCTGCGTCTCGGCCCCCAGATAGCTGCAATAGCCCTCCACCACGGCCTTGACCATGTCGTCCTTGGTGGTGAAGTAGTAGTAGAACAGGCCCTTGGCCACATCCACCGCGCTGACGATCTCCGCTACGGAGGTTCTCACAAAGCCCTGCTGGGCAAACAGCCTGGACGCCGCGGCGACCATCTCCGCCTTGCGTTCCTCAGGTTTCTTGACGACTCGCATGATGTATTCCTCCTTGCCCGGCTGGCTATGCGCCGCATCTGTGCTTCTGCGTTTGGGATGGCGTCATTGTACCGCGCCGCGCAGGGGCGTGCAACCCATACCCGCTCAACCATACGCGCGCCTGTCTCAATTGTCAGATTTTCCGTTTCTTCTCACACTATGAGATAAAAGGCGCGCCCGCTCAGCTGCCCAGGCTCTCCAGATAGCCCTCCAGCGCCTGCACATCGTCGAACACCAGGCCGCTTCGCAGCGTTTCGCGCTGCGCGTCGCTCAGCTGCTTCATCGGGATATCGGTGCTGCGCACGAGCGACAGCGCCTCGCCGGAGGCGTTCTGCCACACGCCCAGCATGCCGTCCTCGCCGCCGCGCAGCACCCAATGCAGCGGGCATGGGATGTCCAGGCTCACCGTCACGTCCACCTCCGTATCGGAAAAGCCCGTCACCCTGGCGCCCGGGATCACGCTGCCGATTTCCTGCTCCAGCGCCGCGCGCGTCAGGCCCTTGAGCCGCGCGCTGAGCGCCTCGCGTCGCTGTACGCTGTGGCCGCAGGGCGCGTAGTGGATGGTTCGGTGCAGCATGCAGCTCTCGCCCGTGCGCTCGGAGAGATCCGCGCCCACCGGAAAGCCGGCTTCCGGCGTCGGCGCGGCAGCGATGGGCGCGCTCTTTTCGGGCGCGTCCACCCGCGCCGGGAACAGGCACAGGATCGCGGCCAGTACCGCCGCAGCGATCAGGAAGCGGATGGGATGACCCATGATCGATGAAAACAAAAACCCTCATCTCCTTTTCCCACAGTCTGCACGGCTTTGGGAAAAAGAAAGGAGGGAATTTTTGAAATGTCGTTCTCCCACCGATGCAAGGATGCGACAGCACACCTGCATCGTCTTCACGCCAGCGGCTTTTTGGCGGGCGTGCCGGCCTTGCGGGGATAGACGCCGGGTGTTTTGCCGGTCTTGTCGGTCACAAGCAGGCAATGCGCCCAATCGTCCCTGCCGGGGATAGGCGCGGGCAGCACGCCGCGCACCGTGCCGCCCAGCACGAACGCCGCGCGCCGTGCTGCGGTCAGCTCGTCCTGTACGCCCGGCCCCTTCCAGGCGATGGCCATGCCGCCCGTGCGCACAAACGGCAGCGTCAGCTCCTGCAGGACCGCCGCGCCCGCCACCGCGCGCGAGACCGCCGCGTCGTACTGCTCCCGATGGGCGCTCAGCCGGGCGGCGTCCTCCGCGCGGGCGTGCAGCGTCTCGGCATGCAGGCCCAGGCGGGCCAGCGCGTCCTGCAAAAAGACGATGCGCTTGTTCAGCGCGTCCAGGAACGTCATGCGCAGGTCGGGCCGCAGGATCAAAAGCGGCATTCCGGGGAAGCCCGCGCCCGTGCCCACGTCGATCACCCGCGCGCCCGGCGCAAGCAGCCCCTGCGCCAGCGGCGCGGCGCTGTCCAGGTCGTGGCGGTCGACGCGCTCGTCCTCGTCCAGCACCGCGGTCAGATCCATCCGCTGATTGTATTCGTCCAGAATCGCGTGGAACGCCTCAAAGCGCTCAATCGCCGCCGCATCAAAGGGTACGCCCATTTCCCGCAGCCCGGCGGTCAGTCTGTCTGTGTTCATCATCTGCTTTCCAGCCAGAGCTTGATCCAGCTGAGTCCCTCCCGAATGTGATTTTTGATGAAGTACTCGGGCTTGGACGGACTGCCCTTGCCCGTGGCGTCGATCCCCACCTGGCGGCACAGCGCCAGCGCCCGCGCGACGTGATAGTCGCTGGTGACGACCAGCGCCTGCGCAAGGCCCCGCTCCTGCATGATCGATCGCGCATGGATGAGATTCTCGCGCGTGTTGAACGACGCCGTCTCC
>JBJEYK010000230.1:0-20461 GCA_051886775.1 Candidatus Ventricola sp.
ACCCGGGACACCCTGATTAAGAGTCAGGTGCTCTACCAACTGAGCTAATGGTGCAGGATGCTGATTGAAGGTCGTCCTCTCAGGAGGCTTTCCTCTCAACGGGGGATATTATAGCACGGGAGCTTGCCGAATGCAAGCCCCTTTTTTAAAAAATTTGCGGTCTCCCTCCGCGAATCGCGTTATGACGCGAAAGGCTCCGGCAAGGCGAACGGATATGCGCCTGTATGATGACAAAACTTGTCAGTTTTGGGCAAAAACATTTGACAGATGAGGGGGGCTTTTATATAATGGAATCAATTCAATGCTACGATGAGGGATAATGTGATCCTGGCGGCGATTGCGCTGTCCGGCTGGCGGATACTTGATTTGGAGGAGATGAAACGGTGTTTTTTCTCTGGATACAGTGTGAGAATCACGGCAGAGGGTACTATTTGCCGCAGATGAAGAACTGGTCGAGCCGTATCGAGCTTTCACATTCGCTCACGCAGAGCGCAAGCAAGATCGAGCTGCCGGTTTTTGTGAACGAAGGGGTGTACAGCATCGATCTGCCCGAGGGCTTCAGCTGGACGGACGGCGTGACGGGCAGCAGGAACCTGCATCATTGCAGCAAGATCACCCTCCGCAATGCGAGCCTCTCGATGAACATTTACGTCGCCGAGGTCGATAAGCAGAGCACGATCCTCAAAAAATACGCGCTCAGCTCGCAGGTGATCACCATCGGAAGCAAGCCCGAGAACACCATGCAGTATGCTGAGCTGCCGGTTTCGCGCAGCCACGCCTCGATTGCCCGCCGCAGGGACGGCGTATGTCAGTTCACCGACCACAGCAAGATTGGCTCGTTTATCAACGGCAGATTCTGCCAGAATGCGACGATTCCGCTCAAATTCGGCGACAGAATCATCATCCTGCCGGCGCTGTGCATCGTGTATCTGGGCGATTGCCTGGCGGTGAGCAGCCTTCTGTCGCTGACGGTGGCGGACGAGCTGAAGCCCTTTGTGCCGTCCGGTGATCAGACCCAGTGCGCCGACGGCGCCGGTCTGTCGGTGGTGCGGGAATATCACCGCGCGCCCCGCCATGTGCAGCAGGCCAAGGAGGAGGAGCTGGAGATCGACCCGCCGCTGGAGAAGGAAAAGCGCAAGGAGCTTCCGACGTGGCTGGCCATCGGCCCGTCGTTTACGATGGTGCTGCCGATGCTGATGAGCGGCCTGGTCACGGGGCGCAACATCGCCTCGAGCATCGTGATGATCGGCACCTCCTCGGCGCTGGCCATCATGTGGGGCACGATCAACAGAAAGTATCAAAAGAAGCAGGCGGGCATCAATGAGAAGACGCGTCAGCGGGTCTGCAAGCAGTACTACGCGGAAATCGAGGAGCGCCTGGCCGCCGCGACGGAGAGAGAAAAAAAGCGCCTGCTGCACAACTACCTGAGCGTCGAGGAGTGCACGGGACTTGCCGCGGCCGGCTCGGGCCGCCTGTGGGAGCGCATGCCGCAGCACAACGACTTCCTGATGGTGCGCCTGGGCCTGGGCGAGCGTCCCCTGCCCACGAAGATCGACGTCAAGCAGGTCAAGATCTCGCTGACGGACGATCCGCTGCGCCACGAGCCGCAGCGGCTCTACGATCAGTTCAGCATGATTCACGACGTGCCGGTGCTCTTCAACCTCATGGACAATCAGATCGTCGGCATTCTGAGCAAGAAGAGCGACCCGTGGCTGATGCAGAGCATGGTGGTGCAGGCTGCCGCCAATCACAGCTATCACGACGTGCGCATCGCGATTCTCCACACGCGGGAGGACGCGGAGCAGTGGGCCTTTGCCAAGTGGCTGCCCCATGTGTTCGCCTCGGACGACCGTTCGCTGCGCATGGTCGTCTCGGAGGAAACCGCCGTGCAGGAGGTGCTCAACCACATCGACAGCGTGCTGTCCATGCGTTCGGAGATGGCCGCCGACGAGGGCGAGGACGACGAGCAGAGCATCAGCAGCAAGCTGCCCTGGTATCTGATTTTCTGTACGGATCCCCGCATCCTGGAGGATCAGCCGATCGTTCGCTACCTCACCAGCAGCGGACTCGGCTTCACCATGGTCATCCAGACCCCGACCATCGAAATGCTGCCCAAGGAATGCCAGGCCATCATCGGCGCCAAGGATCGCCTGGGGGCCATCTACACGATGGACGGCAGGATGGAGGGCGTGCGCTTTGAGGCGACGACCGGCGAGCGGCTCGCGCGCTTTGCCAAGAACATCGCGCCGGTGCGCATCAAGGAGGTGGTGGAGAATTCCGCCATCCCCACGCTGGTCACCTTCCTGGAGACGTATCATGTGCGCCGGGTCGAGGATCTGGATATCCGATATTACTGGAGCGAGAACCACGCCTACAACAGCGTCAAGGCGACGCTGGGCCTCAAGGCAGGCTCGGCGCCGTTCGTGCTGGACATCTCCGACAAGAACCACGGCCCGCACGGCCTGATCGCGGGCACGACGGGCGCCGGCAAGAGCGTGCTTTTGCAGACGTTCATCCTCTCGCTGGCGATCAATTACAGCCCGACGGAGATTCAGTTCATCCTCATCGACTACAAGGGAGGCGGCACGTCCGAGGATTTCCGCGACCTGCCGCACGCCGCGGGCGTCATCGACTCGCTGCAGGGCGAGCGCATGATCTTCCGCGCGCTGGCGTCCATCAAGGGCGAGATCCTGCGGCGCGAGGAGATGTTCAAGAGCGCCGGCGTCAACAACATCGACGACTACATGAAGTACTACAACGGCGACCCGACGATGGAGCCGCTGGGTCACCTGATCATCATCGTCGACGAGTTCGCAGAGCTGAAAAAGGAGCAGCCCGAGTTCATGCACGAGCTGGTCAGCGCCGCGCGCGTGGGCCGCTCGCTGGGCATGCACCTGGTGCTGGCGACGCAGAAGCCTTCCAACTCGGTCAGCGACGAAATCGCCGCCAACACGCGCTTCCGCATCTGCCTGCGCGTGGCCAGCAAGAGCGACTCCTCGGAGATGCTCAAGCGTCCCGAGGCGGCGTACCTCAAGGGCATGGGCCGCTGCTATGTGCAGGTGGGCAACGACGAGGTCTTCGAGCAGGTGCAGACCAGCTATTCCGGCGCGGACTATTCGCCCGACGCGCTCAGGCCGGAGGAGGAGCCGCGCATGCTCAACGAGGCCGGCCAGCCGATCCGCCTCAAGCGCAGGAAGAGCAGCGCCCAGCAGGATGGCCAGCGCAAGAAGACCGAGCTGGACGCCGTGCTCGAGCGGCTCGATCAGGTCTGCGACCAGTATCACTTCGAGCGCGCGCACAAGATGTGGCTCGAGGAGCTGGCCGACAGGCTTTGCCTGCATGAGATCGCCGAGGTCGAGAGCCACAGATTCGACGGTGCCGCCTGGCCCGAGTGCAGCGATCAGGAGCTGCTGGCCTATGTCGCGCTGGCGGATGACATCCAGCTGCAGCGCTATCTGCCGGTGGCCATCGACCTGGCAAACGATAAGAACCAGATCATCGTCGGTCTGGCCGGCTCGGGCAAGACCACGATGCTCCAGACGCTGGCGGTCTCGCTTGCGCTGCGCTATTCGCCGCGCGAGCTGAACCTCTATGTGTTCAGCCTCACCAGCCGCATGCTCAGCTGCCTGGAGGCGCTGCCGCATGTGGGCGAGATCGTCTACGAGGAGGAGACCGACGAGCAGCTCCGCCTGATGGAGATGATCAGCGCCGAATGCGAGCGCCGCAAGAAGCTCTTTGCCAAGATGTCCACGGACAACTACGTCCAGTACAACCGCGCCGTGCGCGCGGCGGGGCGTGAGGAGGAGGCGGTTCCGGCGATCGTGGTGCTGATTGACCGCATGCAGCAGCTGCGCGATTGGGCCAACCGCCGCCTGGAGGAGAAGCTGCAGATCTTCTACGACATGCTCCGCTCGGCCAACAGTCAGGGCGTCTACTTCGTGATGACGGCCTTCGACCGCAGCGAGCTGCCCATCAAGTATCACGCCTATGTGCACGGCGTGGCGCTGCAGCTGAGCGAACGCATCAATTACAGCGACGCGCTGGCCGCGAGGATCCCGGCGGAATGGGGCGGCATCCGCAGCCACGCGGGCCGCGGCCTGATTGCCCGCGAGGACAAGGAGGCCAAGCAGACCTATATCTACGAGATTCAGACCGCAGTCTACGGCACGCTGGAATCGGACGCCAGGCGCGCGGAGATGATCCGCGAGCTGGGCGCACAGATGTGCGGCGCATGGAAGGGCAGGCGGCCTAAGGGCATCGCAAGGATCCCTGCCGAGCCGAAGCTCACCCAGTTCCTGGAGGGTGAGGACATGCAGGCAGCGCTGGAGGCGGCGGATCAGCTGCCGCTGTATTACGCGAAGAACACGGGCGAGGCCAGGAGCATCAACCTGCGGGAGATGTATTCGATGCTCATCTGCGGCGCGCGCAAGTCCGGCAAGACGAGCCTTGTGCAGAACATCGCCTCGACCTTTGCCAGAAAGCATGCCGTCGTGCATGTGATCGGCTCGGCGGATCTGGCGGATTGGGCGCGCACGCATGGCATGAACGGCTATGTGCACGGCGACGAGGCGTGGAAGGACGTGTTCCTCGGCTCGATGATGAAGGAGATTCAGACCAGAAGCGATCAGCTCCGCGCCGCGAAGGAGCGCGGCGGCGCGCAGGCGCGCAGCGCACTGCTGGAAACCTTCACGCCGATTGCCATCCTGATCGACGACCTGGATGCGTACATGGAGAAGTACGAGGCCACGCCGAACATGAGCGGCAATATCAAGTACTACTGCGCGGACATCGTGTCGGGCTATGGCATCTACACCTACGTGACGATATCGCACGCGGGCTATCAGCGCTCGAGGATCAAGGACGCGGTGGTCAGCATGGCCGGCGCGAAGCGCGGCGTGATGCTGCAGGGCCGCCTTGCCGAGTGCGATCCCTTCGACGTGCAGATGCCCTATGCCAGCAAGAACCAGGCATACCCGGTCGGCGAGGGCCTGCTCATCGCCGAGGGCGTAGCGACGCACATGGTGATCCCGAAGTGGAACGAAGGATGAAGAGGTGGAGCGCATGGTTTTGCCAACGATTCTCTATGGCCTTGACGAGGATGTGCGCAGCCTTCTGTTCTCCAAGCTGTCCCAGATCAGCCGCGCGACGGAGACGCCCTTTCAGATTCAGCTGTGCACGGACGATATCGACGAGGCGATCGGGGAGATCCGGGATCAGAAGAGCGTGATGCTGATGGTGCTGGGCGTGGACAGCGTGAAGCGCGACAGGGAACGTCTGGCACTGCGGTTTGGCAAATACGCCATGCGGATCAACCGCGATCACTATGTCGTCTACATCGTCAAGGAGCGCTCGGAGCTGGAGCAGGTGCTGCCCCTGTGCGCGCGCAGCGCCGGCATCCTGACCTGCCCGCCGGAGGAAAAGGCGATCGAGCAGACGTTTACGCCGCTGTTTGAGGATTACCGGCGCGTCTACGGGCGGGAAACCTCGCAGGACGGGCGCTGGCTGAATCTGAAGACGGAGGGGCGGATGTACCGGGTGCGCATGAGCGATGTGTGCACGGTGCAGGCCATCAATAAGGAAATCGAATTCCGCACGATGAAGCAGTCCTTCCGGATTTATAGCAGCATGAGCGCTGTGGAGAAGATGCTGGATGAATCCTTCATCCGCTGTCACCGCTCCTATTTCATCAACAGCAACCGGATTGCGTTCGTCGATTTCAGGGAGATGACCATTCACATGATGGACGGCTCCTCCATTCCGCTGGCGCGGTCGTTCAAGGAGAGCATAAGCAGCAGCCTGCTGGCGCAGCAGGCATGAGGGAGGAAGACGGATGGAGACCATTATCGTTGAGATCTGCATTGGCGTCACGGGCAGCGTGTCGGATTTTGTGCTGCCGGCGCATGTGCCTGTGCAGGCGCTGATCGGGGAGATCATCAAGCTGATCGAGCAGGCCTTTCCCTATCTCACATTCGATACGGAGCTGCCGCTTCTGTATGACAGCGAGCGGAAAACGGCGATCCCAATGCAGCTGACGCTGGCGCAGGCGGGGGTCTGCGACAGCAGCAGGCTGCTTCTGGTATAACACACCCATCGACAGATAAAGGAGAGAAGAGTATGAGCGTGAAGGTCGATACCAGCGAGGTCCGCAGGGCGGCCCGCGAGGTCAAGCGGATTGCGGGCAATGTGCGCGAGCTGTCCGATCAGCGCGTGGCGAAGATGCGCACCACGGTGTCGGAAAACCTGGAGGGCGAGACGGCGGAGGCGATTGCCGGCGTGCTGGCCGATCTGTCCTCGGACATCCGCACCATCAGCGCGGGCCTGAAGGATGTCCAGGCGGCGCTGCTGGAGTATGCGCAGCGCGTCGACGAGGCGGACGAGGCTGCGGAGCGGCTGATCAACAGCAACTGAACGCAGCATGGAAGGCCGGCATGCTGCCGGCGGAAAGCATGCCATGAAAGCCCCTGAGCTTGGTCAGGCTCTGCGGGCTTTTCGGGTTTTACAGTCATTCAGGCGGATTCGCCTGCGGAGGTACAGGTATGAGCGTTAAGAGATGGAGGAGCGTCGCGGCGGTGCTGCTGATGCTGACGGTCTGGCTTGCGGCGGCGGCGTCCGCGTCGGAGGTCTCGGGCATCAGCGTGATGAATGCCGTCCCGGCTGCCGACGCTCCGGTGGTCTATGTCGGCGTGCGCGCGCTGGACAACACGGGAACCGGCCTGCGCACGCAGCAGCAGGATTTCCGGTTTACGGCGGGAGAGGAGGGCATTGAGCTGCCCACCTCCGCCGCGCCGGACGGCAATCAGGGGCATATCATCGTCGTAGACCTATCCAAGTATTACTATGGAAGGGCACCCATCCCGATCGAGGATATCCGTGGAATCGTGAGCGCCTATCTCTCGCGCCTGTCCTCGAACGAACGGGTCATGTTCGTGCTGGCTACGGACGCCTCCATGCCCACGTGCACGGACTACATGACGCTGGACAAGGCGCGCGAGTACGCGCAGGGCCTGAGCTTCACCGAAAAGCTGTCCGCAAAGATCAACACGGCCATTTACGAGGCCTTCAGGTACGCGATTTCACCGGCGCAGGGCGCGCCCCTGTTCAACTCCGTGTTCATCGTCGCGGATCCCGATCTGAAGAACAACAACGATCGCGAGCGCTCGCTCAGCCAGTGCGCCCAGCTGCGCGCAGAGTCGGGCAAGAGCTTCGACGTGGCCGTCGCGGTGCTCTACCGTGAGCAGTACTTCAACGGCACCACCAACGAGAGACGCCGGGAGCTGAACGAAGGCCTGGCCCAGTATGAGGAATTTGCCAGGCAGTGTGCCGGCCAATACCTCAGGATCGCGCAGGGCTCCAAGGGCGTGGATACGGACAGCATCCACAGCCAGCTGGCGTCCTGGCTGTATACGACGCAGTATTACACGGTGGATCTGTCCCCGGTCAGCGGGCACATTCCCGTGGAGCCGCAGGTGCAGAACGTCACGATTTCCGTGTGCTACGGCGGCGCGGTGCGCCCGCTGGAGGTGAGCGTCGATACGGCGCTGCTGCCGGAGCCGGTGCTCACGCCCACCCCGACGCCGGACGTGCCCACGCCCACGCCCGCGCCCACGCCGGTCGTCATCGTGGGGCAGACGGATTCCATCGCCATGCAGGCCATCTACGCGCTCAGGCAGCTGGGCTACCTGGAAAAGAACAATGTCCAGAACTTTGACAACGACTGCTTCCTGGCCTATCTCGCCTTCTGCGAGCACAACGGCATCGACCCCCGGGACGGCATCTATGAGGAGACGTACAGGCTGCTGATCGGCGGGGAGGCCATCCCGGCCCCCGTGGTGACGCCTGAGCCGACGCCCACGCCCGAGCCGACGCCCACGCCCGCGCCGACCATCCCGCCGGAGGGCTATACCATCAACGACCAGGATACGGACACCAGCGGCGGCTTCATCGCGCAGATGCAGGCTGTCCTCAAGAGCCTGAACTGCTACGCCGAGGGCGCGACCGCCAACGTCGGCAGGCTTGACCAGGCGACGGTGGACGCGGTGAACCGCTACTGCGAGGCGTACAACTGGCGCAACGATCACCCCAACGGCGTGAGCAAGGCCATCTGCCAGGAGATCCTCACCAACGGCCCCAAGCTCAATCCGATCGGCGCGGTCCAGGCGACGGCGACCCCCATGCCGACCATTCCGCCGGAGGGCTATTCCATCAACGATCAGGACACGGAGACCAGCGGCGGCTTCATCGCGCAGATGCAGTCCATCCTCAAGGTGCTCAACTGCTACGAGCCGGGCGTTCTGGCCAACGTGGGCAGGCTCGATCAGGCGACGGTGGACGCGGTGAACCGCTACTGCGAGGCGTACAACTGGCGCAACGATCACCCCAACGGCGTGAGCAGGGCCATCTGCGCGGACATCATCAACAACGGCTCCAAGCTCAACCCGATCGGCTCGGTGGAGGCGACGCCTACGCCCGCGCCGACCATCCCGCCGGAGGGCTATACCATCAACGACCAGGACACGGAGACCAGCGGCGGCTTCATCGCACAGATGCAGGCCATTCTTAAGACGCTCAACTGCTATGCTGAGGACGCCCAGGCCAACGTGGGCAGGCTCGACCAGGTGACGATCGACGCGGTGAACCGCTACTGCGAGGCGTACAACTGGCGCAACGATCATCCCAACGGCGTGAGCAAGGCCATCTGCCAGGAGATTATCGCCAGCGGCCCCAAGCTCAAGCCGATTGAGACGCCCAAGCCGACGATGCAGGAAAAGGCCAAGGACTTCCTGTCGCGCACGACGCAGATTATGGGGTTTGCCGTGCCCAACTGGGCGCTGCTCATCGCATGCTTTGTGCTGGTGATCGTGATCGTGCTGATCTGTATTCTGGGCTTCTCCGGCAGCAAGAGCGACGAGGAGGGCGAGGAATACAGCCAGGAGAGAAGCGCGCAGAAGCGCGTGAAGAAGAACAGGGAGCCGGAGCAGGTCAGCCCGTCGCCCTATGCGCCCTCCGAGCCGGTGGACGTCTCCTTTGGCGGGGACGACGGTATGACCGAAAACGTCTACGACCACCGGCTGGTCTACTTCACCATCTGGTACAACGGCGCATGCCGCAACGAGGAGGCCTCGCTGACGGAGGGAGCGGCCTTTGCGATTGGCCGCAAGGATCCCAACGGCAACATCCCCGATCCCAACCTCGCGCTGGACAGCGCGGACAAGAGCGTCTCCAGAGGGCAGCATGTGGTGCTGACCTACAAGAACGGGCAGATCTATCTCAGGGATGTCAGCAAGTTCCATCACACGAAGGTGAACGGCATGAGCGTCGTCGACCGCGAGGGCAGGGACGGCCTGACCATCGGCAGCGGCGACGAGATTACGGTCGGCAGCCATGCCATCCAAATCAAATGGTGATCGGAGGGAAGGGGCATGTCTGAGCAGAGGGCGCATCGGCTGCTGCAGCTGGTTTTAGGCTCGCTGGCGGCAATCACGCTTGTCGTGCTGATCGTGGAGCCCATGCTGGGCCTGCTGTGCGCGCTGCTGGCCGTCCTGGGCTGCGTGATCGCGGCGAGGGTACGGCCCGCAGTGTGGCGTGCGGAGAAGAAAAGGTGGCAAAGAAGGCTTACGCGCATCAAGGACGGCCTGTTTTCGGACGGGTCGGACGAGGAGCCGGAGGCCCCGGCGGTGTACGACCTGGTGGTCATCAAGCCCAACACGGGCAAGCGCTATCCGGTCAACCGCAAGACCTACCTGATCGGCAGAGGCAAAAAGTGCGATTGCAAGCTCGGCAGCGCCGGCACGCTTGGCCGGGAGCACTGCCGGATCGTCTACCGCGAGCACAGCCGGGAGTATTATATAGAAGATCTGCGCAGCCGGAATGGAACGTATCTGGGCACGCACAGGCTGGAACCCAATACGCAGGAAAAGCTGCTGGAGAACTCCGAAATCTATGTGGGCGAGTACTGTCTGCGCTTTGTAAAGCGAACGGGGAGCTGAGTAGTTGATGAGCGACAGGATCCGGATTGACCTGGACGAGCTGACGGTCATCGCGCGGGATCTGCGAAGGCTGGTTCAGGAGGTCGAGGAGCTATGCGGCGAGCTGCGGCTCGTGCAGTACCGCCTGACTGCCGACGCATCCAGCGTGATCGACACCAGGCAGGCGGACATCCGGCTGAGGATGGACGAGCTGATGCAGCGCGCGCAGGAGGCTGCCGAGGATGTGGATCGCCTGGCAGACGCGTTTGATCGCTGTGAGATCGCGATCAAGCGCCGGATGCTGGCGGGCAGCAGCGGCACAAGCGCCTTCGATTCGCCGTTTTTCGCGCAAAAAAACAGGGAAATGCGTCCCTGAATGCCATTCACACCCAAAAAAGCGCATTTCGTCAGGAACCCTGTCTCCGGGGGAGACAAGCGTATATAATACAACCATCGACAGGGAACAACAACTGATCGACCAACGACAAGAAAGGAATGGTGAACAATGGGAGTTAGTTTTCTGGTAACGCTGGCTGCAATCGTTGAGTACATTCAGAAGGCGAGGCAGGCGCAGGAAAAGCTCAATGAGGCCGCCGAGAAGATGAACAAGGCGGCGCAGGAGCTGTGCAACCGCTGGCAGGGCGACGCCGCTCAGGCCTTTGCCCAGGAGCAGAACGTGCTCTACGGCTACTGCAGGGAGCTGTACAATGTCGGCGACGAGTACATCGCCGGCTTCGAGAAGGCGCACAGCCGCTACAGCGAGGCGGATGCCAACGCGACCGCGGCGATCAAGGGCTGAGCCTGATACGGCAGAAAGGAACTGAACCATGGCAAACGAGATCAGAGTAGTCGACAGCGAGCTGCAGGCGTGTGCGAATGAATACAGGCAGTCCCTCAGGACCCTCAACGACGCGGTTCGCGAGTACCAGAGTGCGCTGAACGCGCTGAGAACCGACTGGACCGGCAGGGCGTTCGCGATCATGAGCGCGCATGTGGTCAACCTCACGGGCAAGATCATCAACTCCTTCGAGCGCGTGAACGACGCGATCAGCGAGCTGGGCGAGGTGGAAGCGCTCTTCGAGGAGAACGAGCAGAAGCAGAAGTCCAAGTTCATGAGCCAGGATACCGGTACGAAGTCCCCCTTCGGCGGCTGATAAGAGCCAGAAAGGATCGAGAATATGCCTCTGATTAAAGTTACAATCTCCGAGCTGCAGGGCGCAGCGAACAAGGTTTCTCAGGCGAACAGCAACTTCCGCGATGCGGCGGCGGCGCTCAAGGCGGCGGCGGACGCGCTGGCGGACACCTGGGAGGGCGGCGCGCATGACGCCTTCGTGCAGGAGCAGGATCAGATCAACAAGTGGTACGATACGATGGCCGAGGTCGTCGATGGCTTTGTCAGCTCCATGACCCAGGCTGCCGCGGATTACGAGGCGACGGATCAGGCCGGCGCGCAGATCGTCCGCAGGAACTAAGAGACAAGCGCTCACGCGATAACGGAGGATAGATTATGGCTGAGATTAGAATCAAGGTAACAACCAGCGAGCTGCGGCAGGCGATTTCCAAGTTCAACAGCTGCAAGAACGAGATGGCCAACGCCTATCAGCAGATGGCGACGGAAGCGATGTCGCTCAACAGCACCTGGGACGGTGAAGCCAGCAATGCGTTCATGGAGCAGTTCAGCGAGCTGATCACCAACATCCGCACCAGTGACCAGACGATCGAGCAGGCTGTCAAGGGCCTGGAGGCTGCGGCCGGCTTCTACGAGGAGGCTGAAGAGGAGCTGACCTCTCACGGCAGCGGCATGACGGAGGCGCCGCCCTTCAGCGGCTGATACGCGCACAGCTCAGAATGAACGGGAAAGCAGCGGGCGCTGCTTTCCTGCTTCTTAAAAAGGACGGGGGATCAAATGGCAGATCGCATTCGCATTCAGATTGAGCAGATGGAGGAGCTGAGCAACCAGCTGAGCCAGCTCGCCTCTGCACTGTCGGCGCTCGATGGGGAAATCCGCAGCGTCGGCCTGGATCGCACCAGTGGATCCGACGTAAAGCTCCACCTGTCCTGCGGCACGCTTCGCAGCACCGGGCAGCGCGTCCGGGGCAGCAATGTCCGGGATTGCCTGAATGGGCTTTCCCGGGCGGCGGCCGATTTGAGCCGGTATACCCATGCTGTCGCCGGAAGCATTGGTATGTCGGCGAACGCCTTTGCCGATATGGAAAGGACGCTGGCCAACCGGTTCAGCAGCCTGCTCAACGGCAACAGCGCGACCTTCGGCGGGATTTGTCAGGCGCTGGGCTTCCCCGGGGATATGAGCCGGTGGACACCGAAGATGCGCGACGAGTACCGGCACCTGCTCACCTCCGGCGCGCTGGTGGTGGACGGCAATATGGCGCTGCTCAAGCGCGGCACGACCCGCTACCTCATCGGCCCGAACGGCCTGCTGGCCGAGCTGGACGAGAAGACGGGGCTGAGCGGCTCCAAGCAGACCGTCAAGCTCTTTTCGGGCGACAGCATGTTCAAGAGCACCGTCCAAACGGGCCTGCACGTCGCGGGCGCGAAGAGCAAGTTCGAGCCGATCGAGCAGCAGAAGCTCTTCGAGGACAAGGTCCGCCTGGACACGAACGGCAATCCGGTCACCGGGGACGATCCAAAGGACAAGCTCGGCCAGCGGGTGGACATCCTGTCCGCTGGGGTCTCTGCGAGCGAAGCGGTGAGCGCGTGGTATCGGGGCGGCAAGGCCGAGGGCGACAACTACAAGCTCGAGGGCGAAATCGGCATTGGCAATGCCGAGGTCAGCGGCTCGATCGTCGGCGGCTTTGGCACCTATCTGCCCGGCAAGGACGGCAAGCTGCACCTCAATGTCGGCGGCCAGGCCGAGATCGGCGCCTCCGTCTCCGCACTGGAGATGAAGGGCTCCGCGGAATATGAGCTGTGCGACGCCGTTTCCCTGAGCGCGGGGGGCGACGTGTCGGTGATGTCGGGCGAGCTGGAGGCCAGCGCGGCGCTCGGCATCATCGACGGCAAGTTCGCGGCCTATGCGTCGGCTGGCGCCGAGGCCAATCTGGTCGAGGCGAACGGCGAGGTCGGCGTCGATATCGCCGGCGTGAAGGGAATCGTCGGCGCGGGCGTGCAGGTCGGCATTGGCGCAAGCGCCAAGGCAGGCTACAAGGACGGCGTGATCTCGCTGGATGCCAGCCTTTCGTTTGGCGTCGGGGCAAGCGTCAATCTCGAGCTGGATGTCAGCGGGCTGGTCGATAACGTCGGCGAGGCGGTAGGCTCCTTCGTCGACGGCCTGGGAAGCATCAGCGCATGGTGGAGGTAAGGTATGAGCATCAGGATTTTGCCCGCTGCGCTGATGATCGGCGCGGTGGCGGTTGGGTTCTCGGCTGTGTGCCTGATCGGGCAGGAGCGCTCCTTTGTCCGGCATGCGGTGCGCACCCGCGCGCGCGTGACCGCGATTTCTCCGCTGGGGGAGAATGGTCAGTTGGTTCCGATTGTCTCGTTCGCGGATACGGACGGCAATCCGGTGGAAAAAAGGGCGCAGCGCATGGGCGCGCTCGGCGTTGAGACCGGCGACGAGGTCGAGATCCTCTACACGAAAAAGAAGGTTTTCGGTCTGAATGCGTGGAACATATTCATCGTTAAGGATTCGCAATCGAGACCGTATCGCCTGTATACGGTGCTTGGCGCGGTATTCGGCGTGATTGCCGCAGGCCTGGCTGCCGCGGGCATCCTCGTCTGGCTCCGCGGATAAAGAAGACCCCTATTCTGAATTATCGGAGGAATGATTTATGAAGATTGATGGTCTGCTTCCTGTCGGCTCCGTCGTGATGCTCCGTCAGGGCCAGCACCGCGTGATGATCATTGGCTATTGCCAGAAGCTGCTCAGCCAGCCCAACAAGATCTACGATTACGTCGGCTGCCTTTTCCCGGAGGGCTTCATCAGCGCCGACAAGAATTACCTGTTCAACCGTGAGCAGATCGAGACGGTCTACCACCTGGGCTATCAGTCGGAGGGCCAGATTGCCTTCGTGGAGAAGATGGAGCAGGCTCTCACGCGTCTTCGCACGCCGGAGAGCGAGGACGATTGAAGCCTCCCGGGCGCTGCACGAACAGACGGGACATCGCGCTGGGGCGGGGTGTCCTGTTTTTGACGGTCGGGCGAAGAGGAATAAGCTGCAGGGAATACGGATGAAAGGGAGAGGAAGCCATGGCGGATAGAATTCTCATGAAGACAGGGACGGCTCGTCTCGTACTGCTCCAACTGAAAAGAACAGCGTGGGATATGAGAAGCACTCAATCATCGATTCTGCGGGTTGATACAAGCGAGGAATGGTGGAATAATGTCAAGCTGCATGGCAGAATCAAGCTGCGCTGCGGAGGGAGAAGCTATTCCTATCAGACCATTGGAGAAGCGATGAAAATGCTGCTGATGGCCGCAAAAAGCTGCGAGGACAATATGGAACAGATTGTCTCACGGACTGAACAAGCTCTGCAGCTGCTGGAGGATGTCGACGAGCGCCTTGCTCAAATGTTTCGCGCGATGGGACAGGGAACTGCGCTGGTACTGGGTGATCCACAGTATGCGAAATTTGTCTCAGATGTGTTCAAGGAGGAGGCTGCGTCTGATAAGAAATATGGCGGCAACCAGGGCAGCCCGATGAATCACAGGAGTGAGTACGATGATTATCGCAGGATCATCGAGGCAAACACAGGAAAAAAGTTTGATAACGACGATGACCTGTATGATTATCTGAAGATTATGAACCAAGAAGGCTGTGGATATACTGCGATGGTCAACGCGATCATCGTCGCATATCAAGGACGAGAGCAGAAGTTCAAAGAGACCTTTGGATATGACATGTACGATGCGAACGGATATCCAAACTATGATAAGCTATTAGTGGACATCTATTCCTATACTAACAACAAGGTATACGACTTTTCGTCGGGCGAAGCAGAAGTAGAATACCTGGGAGATGATACATTAGAGCGAAAAAAGAAATGGTTCTCTCCAGAAGAGGAGATATTCCATTTCGAGGAGAATGGGGTTGAACCAGATACCATGGGTTGGAAGCTTGATATGTTCCTCAATAAACATAATGTAGCCAATTCGTACAAGGAATCTGTTTCGGTAACACCTGAGAACTTTGACCAGTATGCTCAAGACGGTGTAATCGTGGTCGGCTTGAGATCCTATGATAAGCAGAGTGAGTGGTGCATGTACGACAGCAATGGGGAACGCAAGTCGTACAGCGGCGTTACGGGTCATGCGATGGTGGTCGTCGGCGTAGATGACCGTGGACGATATATCGTTTCCTCTTGGGGGGAAACGTATTATGTTGATCCCAACGATTGTGTGAAGGGCAATGCCACGATTGAATTTATGCAGATGTCAGTCAATCCACGAGGGTAAGCAATGAGATACTGGATGATCGCCCTGCTGGCCATCGCCGTGGCCCTGACAGGAGCATGCGCGCAAGCAGAGGAGGCAATTGTGATGGAGAAGAATCTGCGGACGAACGCCCGCTTTCTGAGCGAGGCTTGCCCGGGCGGCTATGATGTCGAGCTGGCCAGGGAAAAGGGCCTTGCCGATGAGACGGGCTTTGGTGAGACATACTTTGAGCTTCAGCACGCCTATGTCGACGCGCTCTGGGCGTGGCTGGATGCGCATCTGGGCATCGGCGCGAAGGATCAGGAGCTGCGCGCCCGCGAGGAGCGTTTCATTCCGGCCCGGAACAATCCGGTGAGCATGTACGAAGCCTTCTGGAGCAATGGACTGGATTACTTCTTCCTGCGCAGCGAGGTGCACATCGAGCGGCTGAGCGAGGATGACCTGCGCCTGCTTGAGCGGGTGAAGGACGACCCGGCGGGGGCGCATGCGGCTGCGCTGATGGAGCGGACGGCGCTGGAGGTGACACGCGTGCGTTCGGCGTGGGGAGAGAACGATCTTGTCGCGTATGAGCCGAGCGGTGTCTTTGCGCCGAACACGGGCATCGTACTGGGGCTTGCCACGCGGCTTGAGCTGGGGGCAAACGGGCGGATGCTCGATCCGCTTCACGAGGAGGAGAAGGATCGAATTCTTGCCGGGATTGCCAGACAGCTTACGAAGGATTGGACGAAGGCCGCCGGCTTCAACGTGACCGTGCTGGTGTACTGAGTGCAAGCCTTGGGCGGTCGAGTTAAGCCCCGGCGGAGCGGCCCTTGCGTGCCGCCTGTCGTTTGTGTATAATACGGGTAATGGCGGCACGCCGCCGCGCTATCCCATCCGCCGCGAGAAGGAGGAAACACCATGCCGTCCAATACCCGTCAGGAGATCATCCGCTGTACCATCCTGCTGTTTAATCAGCTTGGGCCGATGGTGCCTATGAGCAAGATCAGCGAGGCGGCTGGCGTGGCGGCGGGCACCCCCTTCCGGTATTTCAGCACCAAGGAGGAGCTGCTCGCGGCGGCCTATCAGGAGGCGCACGAAAACACGCTGCGATGCTCCCCGCAGGAGAGCATCGAGGGCATGGACGCGGAGCATGCAGTCAAGAGCATCGTGCGCACCATCATGAAGTGGGCTGTGCTCTGCCCGCAGGAGATGGAGTACATGCGCAAATACGAGGATATGATCTGCTACGACTGCTTCTCGGAGATGTTCTCGCAGGCGCTGTATGCCGGCATCATCAAGGACTTGAACCTGTGGCCGCTGCTCCGGGACGAGGTTCGGCCCGATCTGCCGGAGCCGCTGCTCAACCGCCTGATTTCCATCAATTGCTCCGTGTATGCGCGCTATATCACGCACCTCGGGCTTTCCACGGAGGATCCGGTGTTCCGCGAGCTGACCGACGCGACCGCTGATTCGATCTGGAACAGCATCCGGCGGAATGAAGCATGACACACGATTGTAAAAATTGAGATAAACATACACGGACGGATTGCATTTTTTCTCCGTCCGTGTTATTATATAGACAATGTGAGTGAACGCTCACTCACAAAGGAAAAGGAGGAAAAGGAACATGAAGAAACTGCTTTCTCTCGTGCTCATCTGCCTGCTGGCGATCCCGGCGCTTGCCTGCGCCCAGGTGGTCGAGGCGGGCTCCGCCGGCTTTGGCGGTGAGGTGAAGGTGGCGCTGACCATCGAGGATGGAAAGATCGTCGATGCGAAGGTCACCGGTGACGGCGAGACGCCCGGCATCGGCGCGGACGCGCTTGAGCCGCTGGCAGCGCAGCTGGTCGCGGCGGGCAGCGCCGAGATCGACGGCGTCGCCGGTGCGACAGTGACCTCCGACGCGGTCAAGGCCGCTGCGGCTGCGGCGCTGGCCCAGCTGAGCGGCGAGCCTGCCGCCGAGGCTGTGCTGGCCGACGGCACCTACACCGCCGAGGCCTACGGCTTCGAGATGGCCGTGAGCGACAAGGTGATCGTCACCATCGAGGGCGGCAGGATCGCCTCCATCGCTTATGGCGAGGACTGCGGCGATACCCCGCCGATGCTCGATACCGTGGAGAAGACGCTCTTCCCGCGCATTCTGGAGGCGCAGTCCGTGGGCGTGGACGCGGCGTCCGGCGCGACCGTGACCAGCAACGCCGTGAAGGCGGCTGTGACCGACTGCCTGGCGCAGGCGCTGGCTGCGGCTGGCTGCGATGCCTCCGCGATTGCGGCCTACAAGACCGTGCCCGAAAAGAAGGGCGGCAGCGAGGAGCTGACCACGCAGGTGCTGGTCATCGGCATGGGCGGCTCCGGCACCTACACCGCGCTGCGCGCGCAGGAGTGCGGCGCGCAGGTGCTGGCCATCGAGAAGCAGGCCCGCTACGGCGGCACCACTGCGCTGACCTCTGAGATCGAGGCGATCAACCCGCCTCGCATCAAGGCGCTCTACAACTCTGGCGAGGACTTCTGCGATGCCGACGCCATGTATCAGGCCTGGCTGGCGTATGTGGATGGCGACGCGAAGGTGGAAATGATCGACCTGTTCTTCGAGAACTGCGGCCCGGCGCTGGACTGGCTGGCGCTGGATCACGGCGCACAGTTCGACATGAAGCCGCAGGCCGGCTTCACCGAGGCCGACGTGTACAAGGTCAAGTTCCAGTGGCTGCCCAATTATGACGAGCGCAATCCCTACGCGCCGACCTATGGCTACAACAAGGCCGAGATTGCGACCTATTTCGATCGCCTGGTGTATGACTTCACCTCGCTGGGCGGGCAGTATATGCTCGAGACCGAGGCCTATGACCTGATCGTCGAGGACAGCAGGGTTGTCGGCGCGAAGGCGAAGAACCTGGTGACCGGCACCGAGTACACCATCCGCGCGGACGCTGTGGTCATCGCCACCGGCGGCTTCCTGGGCAGCGCGGAGATGACCGAGAAGTACCTCTCCGACACGTATTACCCGCTCAAGGGCGCCTGGAAGATCTACGGCACCTACGGCAACGACGGCAAGATGCTGCAGGCCGCCATCGACAACGGCGCGGCTACCTACAACATGGGCATGCCGCCGGAGGTGCACCTCTCCGGCACCATCGACTTCCTGCCCGCGCATGAGTACGGCTACCCGATCAACGAGATCGAGGGCACGCTGGACTTCAACACCGGCCGCGCGTGCCGCTGGACTGTCGCGGATCTGCCGCTGATCATGGGCGTGTCCGCGGACAGCCTCGCCGTGGCTGTCAATGGCAAGCGCTTCACCTCCGAGACCGGCATCGCCATGCTCGATCCCTGGATCGCCGGCCCGCGCTACTTCAGCATCTGGTCCACCGAGCAGATCAATGGCATCGTGGACAGCGGGGTGAAGACCGACGTCGTCGGCCCGGCCGTGGGCTTCCTCGGCCATCGCGGCTCCATCCCGTCCGGCATTGCGCTGCCGGAGGCGTTCGACGTGCTGGAGCATGCGATTGAGCGCGGCTACGTCTACAAGGCGGACACCGCCGAGGAGCTGGCGGCCATGATCGGCTTGGATCCGGCGGTGCTGGCGCAGACGGTCGCCGACTACAACGGCTTCTGCGAGTCCGGTGTGGACGCTGAGTTCGGCAAGGACGCGGCGCTGCTCACCAAGGTGGGCGAAGGCCCGTACTACGCCATCGCGATGGCGAGCTACAGCTACAATACCTGCGCCGGCCTGGATGTCAACGAGAACATGCAGGTGCTCGACACTAACGGCCAGGTGATGGAAGGCCTGTTCTGCGTGGGCAGCGACAGCGCTGGCGTGCTCTTCAGCGAGAAGAAGCCGTACGTCACCTTCGGCGGCGCGAACAATGGCTGGGCGCTGACCTCCGCGTATGTCGGCGGCCAGATCATCGCCGACATGGTGAACGGCAAGTAATCCTGGCCTCCGCCTGACACGCGCACGGCGCGCCAGGCGGTCAGAGAGGGCGGTCAGCCGTTGGGCTGGCTGCCTCCTCTGTTATCTGCATGATCGAAAATCGCGAAAATCGTTCGTCCGGCGGAGCGCGCATATCCTGCTTTTTGGGCACGCTGTCTCGCAATTTCCGCCCATGCTGTGGTATAATGGGGGCGCCGAAGGATGGCGCGGGCACGCGCGACCACAACCGGAAGGAGAGCCACAGCGATGGAGTATCATGAAATCCCGCAGACAATCCAGGAGCTGAAGGCCTGGTATCGGGCGCACAACCTGCCGCCGGAGAGCGTCACCCGCTTTTTCATCGGCAAGGACGTCCATGAGCCGAAGGCCTTTGGCATCTATCAGGACGGCGACCGGTTCGTCGTCTACAAGAACAAGGCGAACGGCATCCGGGTTGTCCGCTACCACGGGCCGGACGAGCAATACGCCGTGCGGGAGCTGTATCAGCGGCTCAAGCAGGAGATCGCGCACCAGAAGGCATGCAATCAGGCGGCCCGGCAGAGCGCGGAGGAGGACAGGCGCGACGAGATCATCTGGCGTCTGCTGCTGCTGGCCGTGGCGATTCTGGTCGTTCTGACGGTGCGGCACTCCCTGCGCGAGCCGCAGGAGGGCTATTATCGCTACGACGACACATGGTACTACTGCCAGAGCGGCGACTGGTATGCGTATGAGGACGAGGCGTGGTATCCGGCGGTGGCCGATTCGGAGCTTGAGGAGAACGCCGGCGACTACTTCCTGGAGGACGGCGAGGCGTTCGCCGGCACGGACTTTGCCCTCACGCAGTATTATTCCACCGCGGATTCAGACAGCGACTGGAGCAGCGATGACACCTGGTCCTCGGACGATACCGACTGGGACAGCGACTGGTGACGCGCGCAGGCTGCGCGCCCCCGCGATTGGCAAGAGATACGGCGAATTCCCTGCCCGGAGAAAACGGGCAGGCTTTTTCATTTTGGGGCTTGACTCTCACATCATGTCAGGCTGTATCCTGTGCATGAGCTCAAACGACCGATCAGGAGGGATCCCATGCTGCGAATCGGAGAATTTTCCAAGCTGGCCAGGGTCAGCATCCGGATGCTGCGCTACTACGATGAAATCGGCCTGCTCATACTAATTTCTAATCAAAACAACCAATAATCCACTGACGACCAGAGATGG
>JBJEYK010000231.1:0-1166 GCA_051886775.1 Candidatus Ventricola sp.
CCAGAAAGGGCTTTCCGTTCATCTGCATAAACAAATTGGTGAAGGACAGCTCCCTGCCGCCGGCATCGTCCTTCCCATAGAACTTCCCGGAGAGAGGAAACCGCCTCCTCTCCCTCAGCCCGGTCAAATCCAGAATGTGCTCCATCTGTCTCCCCCGCTTTCCCCTGTCTGCTCCGCATCATACCAGAAACGCGGCAGGCCCGCAAGATGATAAAGGGGAGCGGCTATCCGCTCCCCCTTTTGGGTATTGCACTCGGTTTACTCGGCGTCCTTGCCCATGACCTCGACGTAGGTCTCCGGGGTGACGACAACGGCGTCCACCGCGGTCTCCATCGTCACTTCCTGGCCGTCGATGATCTGCAGCAGCACCTCGACGGAGCCAGCGCCCACGGACAGGGAGGAGAAGTACGCGGCGGCCTTCATGGCGTTCGGGCCTTCCTTCTTCCACTCGTCCTTGGCCATGTACGCGCCCAGGCCGACGACGCAGGACTCGCCGTCCAGGCCGGCGGACTCCAGCGCGCGCAGCGCGCCGATGGTGCCTTCCTCGTTGGCGCCGGTCACGAGCCACTTGGTGATCTCCGGATGCGCGGTGAAGACGGCGGCAGCGGCGATGTTGCCCTTGTCGGTGGTGCCGTCGTAGTCAGCCTTGTAGATCTTCGCGGTGTCGAACTCCGGGCACAGCTCGGTGAACTTGGCATACTCGCCCTCAGCGCGCGGCACGCAGCTGGAGACGGTGTCCATCGTCAGGATGAGCAGCGCGCACTCCGGATCGTCCACCAGATTGTTCGTCTTGGCATACTCGGCAACCCACGCGCCGTTCGCCTCGCCGATGACGTAGGCATTGATGCCGACCCACGGCGCGATCTTGGTGCCGTCCGCCGTTTGCAGGGCGTCGTCAGCGGCGACGACCGGGATGCCGGCCTCGGCCAGCTTGTCCACAGCGGCCTGGGACATCGTCTGATCCGGGATGCAGGTGACCACGCCGGCCGCATTGTTGGCGATGGCGTTGTCGATGGCGCGCAGATACTCCTCGGGGCTCATCTTCGCGTCCACATAGGTGAAGTCATAGCCGGCGGCCTTGGCAGCAGCCTCGGCAGCGGCGCCCTCGTCGATGAACCAGGTCTGATCGCCGGCCTTGTAGATGCCGTAGATCATGCCCTTGCTCT
>JBJEYK010000231.1:1266-20447 GCA_051886775.1 Candidatus Ventricola sp.
ATGAACCAGGTCTGATCGCCGGCCTTGTAGATGCCGTAGATCATGCCCTTGCTCTGCGCAACCGCAGTCAGCGCGCACAGCGCCAGGGCCAGAGTCAGGACGATAGCCAGTGTCTTTTTCATGGGGATTCCTCCTAACGTTTATTTATATGCCTCGCTCGGCATATTGCAAAGGGATCAGGCTCAGCCGTTCTTCTTGCTGGCCTCCAGCAGCTGCTTCTCACGGTTGCGCTTGCGGATGAAGTCACTGGTCAGGGCGAAGAGCAGCAGCGCGCCCTTGGCGACGTACTGCCAGAACGACGGCACGTTGACCATCGTCAGGCCCGTGTTGAACGCCTGGATCAGGAACACGCCGATGATCGTGCCGCCCATCGTGCCCACGCCGCCGGAGAAGGAGACGCCGCCGAGGATGACCGCGGTAATCGCGTCGAACTCGAGGTTGACGTTGGCGGCGGGCTGGCCGCTGTTCATGCGGGCGGCGAAGATGATGCCGCCGACAGCGCACAGGATGCCCATCATGATGAAGGTGATGGTGATGATGCGCTGGGGATTGAGGCCGGCCAGGCGAGCCGCGTCCTTGTTGCCGCCGATGGCGTAGATGCTGCGGCCAAAGCGCGTCTTGGCCAGGATGAAGCCGAAGATGACGATGCACACCAGCATGATCCACACGGCCAGCGGGATGTCCAGGAAGCGGGTCTTGCCCAGGCTGATGAACGTCGCGTTGCTGATGGCCACGGGCTTGCCGTCGCACAGGATGTAGGCAAAGCCGCGGATGATGCTCTGCGTGACCAGCGTGGCGATAAACGCCTCGAGCTTGATCTTGTTGATCATGAAGGCGTTGAACACGCCGATGGCCGCGCCCGCGATGATCGTGATGAGGAAGGCGAGCCAGAGGTTGACGCCATTACTGACCAGCAGCGCGGCCAGCACGCCGGAGAAGGCGGCCACGGAGCCGGGCGACAGATCGTTCTGCCCCGCGATAATGAGGTAGGTGTGGCCGATGGCGACCATACCGACCAGCGAGGAGGCGACCAGGATATTGACGATATTTCTCCACGAGAGGAAGTTCTTGTTCAGCGCCGTGAACAGGGCAAAGACCACGGCGGTTGCGGCAAGCAGGATCAGCTTATCGCCGCCGATTGTTTTCTTGAGCCGTTCCTTCATTTGCGGATTCCTCCTGACTGTACACTCAGTTTTCCGTCATGCCCAGGGCGAGCAGGCGATCCTCGGTCGCGTCCTCGCGCATGACCTCGCCCACAATCCTGCGCCCGCGCATGACGATGATGCGGTCGCTCAGGCCGATGACCTCCGGCAGCTCGGAGGAGACGAGGATGACGCCCAGCCCCTGCTTGGCGAACTGGCAAATCATCTGGTAGAACTCGGACTTCGCGCCGACGTCGATGCCCTTGGTCGGCTCGTCCAGGATCAGCACGCGCGGATTCGTGCTCATCCAGCGGGCGACGATGCACTTTTGCTGGTTGCCGCCGGATAGCTCCACGATCTTCTTTTCCGCGTTGGGCGTGCGGATGCGGAAGTCCTCGATGCCCTTGCGCGCCGCCTCGTCCTCCGCCCGCTCGTCGATGACGCCGAAGCGATTGGCGTGCTGGTCGAGCAGGGAAATGTTGATGTTGTTTTTGACATCCATATTGGCCAAAATGCCCTGCATCTTGCGGTCCTCGGGCACCAGCACAATGCCGTGGCGCATCGCGTCGTGCGGGCTGCGGCAGACCACCTTCTCGCCCGCCAGAAACACCTCGCCGCCGGTCTGCCTGTCCGCGCCGATGATGGCGCGCATGGTCTCCGTGCGCCCCGCGCCGACCAGCCCGGAGAAGCCCAGCACCTCGCCCGCGTGGAGCTTGAAGGAGATATCCTCCACATAGTCCGAGGAGATGCCGCGCACGTCGAGCAGCACGTCGCCGATCTGCTTGTCGCGATCCAGGGAGCTGTAAATGTCGCCCAGGTCGCGGCCCACCATCATGCGGATGAGCTGCGCCTCCTCCACCTCGCTCGTCTTCACGGTATCGACGTAGCGGCCGTCCTTGAAGATGGCCACCTTGTCGGTGATCTCAAAGATCTCGCTCATGCGGTGGGTGACGTAGATGATGATCTTGCCCTCGGCCTTCAGCTTGCGGATGATGGCGAACAGCGCTTCGATCTCCGAATCGCTCAGGCTGGCGGAGGGCTCGTCAAAGCAGATGACGCGCAGGTTTTCGCGGCTGCACGCCTTCATGATCTCCACCAGCTGCTGATAGGCGACGCTCAGATCCTTGACTTTGTCCGTGGCCCTGATGGGAATGCCGAACTCGTCGATGATCTTCTGGGCCATGCGGTTGGCCTGACGGGTGTCGATGACGCCCAGGAAGTTGGCGGGCATGCGTCCCAGATAGATGTTTTCCGCGACGGACAGCTCCATGAGCAGCTGCCTCTCCTGATAGATGATGCTGACGCCGGCCTCAATCGCCTCATGCGGGTTGCGGAAGTGAACCTCCTCTCCGTTGATGAGGTATTGTCCCGAGGTCGGCTGGTAATCGCCGTTGAGCGTTTTGAGCAGCGTCGATTTTCCTGCGCCGTTTTCGCCGAGGAAGGCCAGCACCTCGCCGCTGTTGGCGACGAAGCTGACATTGTCGAGCGCCTTTACACCGGGGAAGTACTTGGTGATGCTGCGAAACTCCAGTGTATTGCCCACGCCTTTACACCTCCCGTGTTCAAAATGGATGGATTCTGCGGTTCCGGTTTTCACTGGATAGAGTTTAGCACAAATTTGCAGAAAATATTTTGGTCTACTTGTCGTTTTATTTGGTTTTCTTGCGCTCTTTGCGCAAAAAGCATTGCAAGTTGCCCGAATTTTGATATGCTCTTACCGTCAGAAAGACTATATTCTCCGCTGCGGAGGTGACGGCAAACTTGAGCTTTTGCAATGCACACCGGCTTTTCTGCCCCTCCGGCATGGAGGTCGTGCTGCTGGAGGCCGGGGCCGCCATCGCCGGCGTGCGCACGGCGGACAGGTACGGCGCATTTGCCGACGTTGCGCTGGCGCCCCGCTGCATGGGCGATCCCAGCTGCGCCGGGGCGACGCTCGCGCCCTATGCGGGGCGCATTGGCGGCGGCCTGCTGCGGATCGGGCATCAGGTCGTCCAGCTCACCATCAATGAAGGCAACAACCAGCTCCACGGCGGCGAGGAGGCGCTTTGGCGCAGGCTCTGGCGCTGTCAGGGCCGTCAGGATGGCGCCAATTATCAGGAGCTTTCCTTCTGTGCCGAGGCAGCAGACGGGCAGGACGGCTTTCCGGGCAACCGGCGCTTCACCGCCTCCTATCGCCTGTACCATGACCAGCGGCTTGAGCTGACGCTCACCGCGGTGACCGACAGGCCCACGCGCGTCAACCTCTCCAATCATGCGTACTTCAATCTGAGCGGCGATTTTTCGCACAGCGTTTCCGGGCATATGCTCCAGCTGCGCGCGCAGCGGGTCTACCTGAGCGACGCGGCGTTCCTTCCCTGCGGCTGCGTTTTCCCGCCGCCGGAGCTTGACTATGCCGTGCCCCGTCCCGTCGGCGACGCGCAGGGCAGTACGCAGCGCGAGCGAGCGCGCGGGCTGAACCACTGCTATGTGCTCTCCGCCCGACCGGAGGAGCCTGCGGCAACGCTCGTGGATCCCGTCTCCGGCAGGCGCATGCGCCTGTACACGGATCAGCCCTGCGTGACGGTGTATTCCGGCGGCTTTCTGCCCGCGCCCGGCTGCGCCATCGCGCTGGAGGCGCAGGAGCATCCGGAAAGCCCGTTTGCCCCGCAGGCTGCGCCCCTCCTGCCGGGCGAGGTCTATCGAAGACGCATCGTCTACCGCTTCGACACGACGGACGCCTGAGCGGCAAAGCTGCGCAAAAGCGCCAAACAAATGCGCAATACAGACGATTGCTTCCCTATCCCGCCGCCTGTATAATGAGGCGCACATGCGATTTTGATACGGTTTTCACAGCAGGACATCCGAACACACAATGGCTATGCAGAATCAGGAGGCTGAAACCATGCAACACATTCCGGGTCAGGCTGAGATCTGGGTGGAGCAAGTCATGCTGCCCACCTACGGCATCGGCAAGGCAGACAAGAACCCCATGTTTCTGGAAAAGCGCGTCTACCAGGGCTCCAGCGGCAAGGTATACCCGCTGCCGGTCGTCGACAAGATCCTCGACGAAAAGAAGGACATGCCCTATACCGCCGTGTGGCTGGAGAACGACTACATCCGCGTGATGGTGCTGCCCGAGCTGGGCGGCCGCATCCAGCGCGCCTACGACAAGACCAACGGCTACGACTTCGTCTACTACAACGAGGTCATCAAGCCGGCGCTCGTCGGCCTCGTCGGCCCGTGGATTTCCGGCGGCATCGAGTTCAACTGGCCGCAGCATCACAGGCCGACCACCTACGCCCCGACCGACTGGCGCGTGACGGAAAACCCGGACGGCAGCAAGTCCGTCGAGCTTTCCGAGGTCGACCAGATGTACGGCACCAAGGGCAAGATGACCTTCACCGTCTATCCCGGCAGGGCGTACATCGAAATCCGCGGCCAGCTCTACAACCGCACGAACCTGCCGCAGACCTTCCTGTGGTGGGCCAATCCCGCTGTACCCGTCAACGACAACACGCAGTCCGTCTTCCCGCCGGACGTGTGCGCCGTCTACGACCACGGCAAGCGCGACGTCTCCACCTTCCCCATCGCCACGGGCGTGTACTACAAGCACGATTACGGCGCAGGCGTGGACATCTCCCGCTACAGGAATATCCCCGTACCCACGAGCTACATGTGCGCCCACAGCGACTACAACTTCGTCGGCGGCTACGACTACGGCGTGGAGGCGGGTATCCTGCACATCGCGGATCACCACGTCTCGCCCGGCAAGAAGCAGTGGACGTGGGGCTGCGGCGACTTCGGCCAGGCGTGGGACCGCAACCTGACCGACGCAAACGGCCCGTACATCGAGCTGATGACCGGCATGTTCTGCGACAATCAGCCGGACTTTACCTGGCTCAAGCCCTTTGAGGAGAAGACCTTCACGCAATACTTCATGCCCTACAAGGCGGCGGGCTATGTCAAGAACGCCAGCACCGAGGCTGTGCTCAATCTGGAGTGCGCCGAGGGCAAGGCGGCCATCACCGTCTACGCCACGGGCGTGTACAGGGATGCGCGCGTGGTGCTCACCGCCGCGGGCAAGCCCGTCTTCGACAGGACGCTGACCCTCAGCCCGACCGACGTGCTGCGCGAGAGCGTTCCGGTCGACGTGCCGGAAACGGCGCTCGTGCTCTCCGTCTACGATGCGGATGGTCGCCTGATGCTCGACTACGCGCCGCAGGCAAAGAAGATCGAGCAGATCCCCGATCCCGCGCCCGCCGCCAGGCAGCCCGAGGACATCCTCACCAACGAGGGGCTGTACCTCACCGGCCTGCACATCGAGCAGTACCGCCACGCGACCTACCTGCCCGACCCGTACTACCTCGAGGCCCTCAAGCGCGACCCCGGCGACATCCGCGTCAACAACGCCTACGGCACGCTGCTGCTGCGCCGCGGCCTGTTTGCCGAGGCGGAGGCGCACTTCCGCACGGCCATCGCGCGCATGACGGCGCGCAATCCCAACCCGTATGACAGCGAGGCCTACGTCAACCTCGGCCTGGCGCTGCTGTATCAGGGCCGCGACGGCGAGGCCTACGACGCCTTCTACAAGGCGACCTGGACGGCTGCCGAGCAGGAGACCGGCTTCTACTATCTCGCTGCCATCGCCTGCCGCCGCGGGGATTGGCGTCAGGCGCTTGAGCACATCGAGCGCAGCCTGGTCCGCAACAGCCACAGCCTCAAGGCCCGCGCGCTGCGCGGCATGATTCTCGCCGAGCTGGGCCGCGGCGAGGAGGCCGCCGCCTGGTACGGTGAAAACCTCAGGCTCGACGCGTTTGACTACGTTTCCCGCATCGAGTCCGGCGATACGCAGGGCGCGCTTTCGCTCATGGGCAGCCGCGCCAGCAGCTACATCGAGTGCGCTATCGACTACGCGGAGGCGGGCTTCTATCGCAAGGCCGTCGCCGTGCTCGACCTCTGCCCGGCACACAGCCCGATGCTCGCCTATCACAAGGCGCTCTATGCCGCCCGGTTTGACGAGCAGCTGGCCGGCGAAGCCCTCGCCGACGCCGCGCAGCGCGACAGCCTCTACTGCTTCCCCAACAGGCTGGAGGACATCCTCGCGCTCGAGTACGCGATTGCGCACCATCCCGAGGACGCAAGGGCGCCGTACTACCTCGGCTGCCTGTGGTATGACAAGCGGCAGTACGACAGAGCGGCGGCGATGTGGGCGCGCAGCGCCGGGCTTGACCCCGCCTTCCCGACGGTCTGGCGCAACCTGTCTCTGGCGGCCTACAACAAGCAGGGCGACGCGGCGAAGGCACGCGAATATATGGAGCGCGCCTATGCACTCGACCCGAGCGACGCGCGCGTGCTGCTGGAGCTTGACCAGCTCTACCGCAAGCTGCACATGCCGGTTGCACAGCGCTTCGCCTTCCTGGACAGCCACAAGGAAACCGTGTTCCTGCGCGACGACCTGACCGTGGAATACTGCACGCTGTTCAACGATCTGGGGCGCTACGAGGATGCGCTGGCCATCATCACGGGCCGCAGGTTCCACCCGTGGGAGGGCGGCGAAGGCAAGGTGACCACGCAGTATGCCGTGGCGCTGACCCAGCTTGCGCGCCGCGCGCTGGAGGACGGCAACGCCGCCCAGGCCAAAGAGCTGCTCACGCGCGCGCTGGTCTTCCCGCACAACCTCGGCGAGGGCAAGCTCGAGGGCGCGAAGGACAACAACATTTACTACTATCTCGGCCTGTGCGAGCGTGCGCTGGGCAATGAGGAGGCGGCCATCCGCCATCTGACCCGCGCCGCGGCGGGCAACGAGGAGCCGGCCAGCGCCATGTACTACAACGACCAGCCGGCGGAGCTGATCCTCTACGAGGGCCTGTCCGCTCTGGCGCTGGGGGACAGAGATCACGCCAGCGCCCGCTTCCACAAGCTGATCGCCTACGGCGAGAAGCACTACTACGATCAGGTGAAGATCGACTATTTTGCGGTATCCCTGCCCGATCTTCAGCTCTTTGACGAGGATCTGACCCTCCGCAACCGCGCGCACTGCGAGTATCTGATCGCGCTGGGCAGCTACGGCCTGGGGGACAGGGCGCGCGCCGCCGCCTGCTATGATGCAGCGCTGGCGATTGACTGCTCGCACCAGGGCGCGATCCTGCACAAGGGCCTTCTCTGAACCGCCTCCCTCCGAGGGGGAAACACCTCTTTTGATAAGGGGAGCTGCAAGGCGTCGGCCATGCAGCTCCCCTTTCAGACCCTTAGCAGAGCTGGCAGCAGTCTTCGGGGGAATCCCTGTATGGGTTCCCTTTTTTATCGCCTCAATCCGCGCAATGATATCAGCAGGGCGGCAGATTCATTGGCCTCAGCAGCTATGTCAAGCAGCTCAAGGATACAAGCGTGCTCCTAGCTTCATTCTGCATCCGCCGACAATCCTCCGGCGAGGAAAGCCTGCCGTACGCACGATCAAAAGCACCTCCAGCCGCAGTCATCCTGCAGCCGAAGGTGCTCTTCTTCAATTATCCGGATTCAGTGAAATGCTTTGGGACGGCAAAGGCAGCGTTCGCCCGTCAGCCCGGCTAGCGGTGCGCTCACTCCCGCATGGTGGTCTGCACAATGCCAAGCCCCTCGCCGTTCTTCTGCCATGCCTTTGCGTTGCATCCGCAGATATGGATCAGCTCCTTCACCCGGCAGCAGATCGCATCCGAGGCGGTTGCCCAGAGGTCAAACACCTTGTCCCCCTGCAGATCCGTGCTGAGGATTCTCTGATACACGCAGCTGAGCAGCTCCGTGCAGACATTCACCTTATTGATGCCCATCCGGCAAGCCTTCGCGATGTTTTCATCGCCCGTGCCGGACCCGCCGTGAAGGACAAGCGGAATCTGCACAAGCTCCTTGATCTCCCGCAGGCGATCAAAGTCCAGATGCGGCACGCCCGCATAAGCGCCGTGCGCCGTTCCGATCGCAACTGCCAGGCAATCAATGCCCGTGCGCTCGATAAAGTCCCTGGCCTGCTCCGGCTGGGTCATCATGCTCCTCAGCGAATCGCCGTCGCGATAGTCGCAGCCGGAGCCGACATGCCCCAGCTCGGATTCGACGCTCACACCAACTGCGTGCGCCATCCTCACCAGCTCGCTCACCTTGGCCACGTTCTCCTCGTAGGGAAGCACAGACCGATCCACCATGATGGACGTGAAGCCGGCCCGGATCGCCCTGACTGCATCCTCGTATGTCTTTCCGTGATCCAGATTGATCGCAGCGGGAACGCTGGCCTTTTCGCACAGCCGCGTCAGATAGCTGCCCAGAAAAACCATGTCCGGCGTGCATTGCGGCGCAACATCCAGAATGATCGGGGAGCACTCCTGCTCTGCCGCCTCCAGACAGGCCCTTGCATCCATCTCGGAAAAGACATTGGGCGCAACCACCGCATAGCTTTCCGCATTGGCCCTGTCCAGGATCTCCTTCATTGTCACTAACATTGTAACCACTCCCTGACGCGAGGGGCAGCTTACGCGTCACGCAGCTCCCCGTCGTTTAGGCGATGTTGGAGGGGAAGCCTCCCCTCCAACACGCACATTCTGTTTTCTTCAGTCGCTGTTAACGCTCCCAGTAGCCCGGCAGATCAGGGTTGGTCATGTCCTGAGCACCCTCGTCAAAGCCCTTGCTGCCGCGCTTCTCATAGTACTTGGAGGTGTAGTAGTTGTCGGCATTGTCCGCCGTCACGACCGTCGCGCCAACCTCGGCATAGGGCAGATGCCAGCCGCTCTTGACGCCCTTTTCGATGTTCCACATCGGATTCAGCAGGCCATGGCGCTCGCAATACAGGGAGAGCATCGAGAGATAGCCGAAGGTATAGCTGTCCGGCATCACCGCGGCATCGATCTTGCCTTCCTTGATGTAGTCCAGCACGTTCTCGTTGACATCCATCGTGATGACGCGGCAATCGCTGCCCGCCTCCTGGATCGCGGTCACGGCGCCCATCGCAGCCGTCGGATTGAGCGTGTAGATGAAATCCAGATCGGGGTTCGCGAGCAGCAGCGCGGAGGTATCCGACGCGCCCTTCAGCTCGTCATGGCCGGAATTGGCCTTGCCCACGATCTCGATGTCGGGCCAGTAGGTCGCCAGGTTCTCCTGGAAGGCCGCGGAGCGGATCTCCAGATTCGTCTGTCCAACCACCTCGAGGATGGCGATCTTTCCCTTGCCGTTCAGCGTGTTGCCGATATGATCCGCGACCAGACGGGTCTGGTACTTATCATTGTAGCCCAGGAACATGATCGTGTTCGCGTCGGCGATCTCATTGTCCGTCGTCGCCACCGGGATGCCCGCCTCCAGCGCGCCCTGCACCACGGAGCCGAACGCCGTGCCGTCGCTGACAGCCAGGCAGATGCCGTCCGGCTGCATGGCGATCACCTGCTCAAGCACGGCGATCTGGTTGTCCACCGCGTCGTCCATCGCGCCAGTGCACTTGGTCTGAACGCCCAGCTGGCGAGCCGCGTCCTTGAAGCCCTCATAGCCGCCAACCCACCACTCGTTGCCCGCATACCAGGAGACGAAGTAGTAGATTTCATCCGCATCGCCCACAAACGCGGGCTGAGACTTGTAGGTGACCTCTGCATAAGCACCCGTCACCATGCAGAACACCATCGCCAGAGAGAGTACGAGAGCCAGATTCCGTTTCATGTTTTTTCCTCCTTTTGAAACGATTTCTATCAACGATCCTGCACGCCGCAGGATAGTTCCACCGATCCGTCACGCCTTGCGGCGCTTCCGGGTCTCCACAACGACGTCAAGCAGAACAGCCAGCAGAAGAATCGCGTTGCTGATCAGATCCTGCCAGTAGACCGACACGCCGAAGATGACGATTGCGCTGTTGACAAAGCCCAGCAGGATCAAGCCGAGCGCCGTGCCGATGATCGAGCCCTCGCCGCCGGTCAGCGTCGCGCCGCCGATTACCGCCGCCGCAATCAGCTCCGTCTCCCAGCCGGTGCCATAGGTCGGCGATGCCGTCATGAACCGGCCGACAGAGAGCAGCGCCGCCAGCCAGCAGAACAGGCCAATGACCACATACGTCAGGAAGATGACCTTTTTGGTGTTGATGCCCGAGAAGCGCGCAGCCTTCTCGTTGCTGCCGGTGTATACGTTCAGGCGCAGCGCCTTCGATTTCTTCATCAGGAAATGCGCAATCAGTGTCAGCACGATGAAGAGCACGACCACATAGGGAACCACGCCCATGATCTTTCCGCTGCCAAGGTTCTTGTAGGCCTGCGGCAGCGCCGTGAGCTTGATCGGCGTGCCCTTGGTCAGCACATAGGTGACGCCGCGATAGATGCCCATCGTGGCCAGCGTCGCGATGAACGGGCTGAGCTTGCAGCGCGTCACCAGCAGGCCGTTCACCATGCCGCCAATCAGGCCGATGGCAAGGGCGGCAAGCATGGCCACCCAGATGTTCATCGTCGTCAGATACACCTTGCCAAACACGGCACAGACCATGGCGACCAGCGCGCCGACAGACAAATCCAGCCCGCCGGTGATGAGCACCATCGTGATGCTGATGCCGATGATTCCCTTGATTGCCACGCTCATCAGCGTCGAAATCACGTTCTGCGAGGTCGCGAAGGTGGGCTTGAAGAACGGGATGACAACGAACATCGCCAGAATCATCAAAACCAGCGTCGCCTCGCGGTGCGCCATGATGCGCTTTACCAGGGAAAGCATCCCCTTCGATTCCTGCGGCTTATCAGGCCCGGATTTCTGCATAACGACTCCTCCTTCAATCAAAATCCTGCCGCAAGCTGCAGTATGCTGTGCTCGTTCATCGCTTCTCCCGTCACCTCGCCGCAGAGCCTGCCCTCATACATGACCAGCGCCCTGTCGCAGAGGCCGATGATTTCCGGGAGGTCCGAGGAGATGACAATGATGCCCACGCCTTCGTTTGCCAGCTTGCGCAGATGGGCGTAAATCTCCGCCTTTGCGCCAACGTCGATGCCCTTGGTCGGCTCATCCAGAATGATCAGCTTGGGCGAAATGGAGAGTGCGTTGCCAATCAGGATCTTCTGCTGGTTGCCGCCGGAAAGCGTTCCGGAGATCTGCTCCAGCCCGGAGCACTTGATGTTCACCAGGCGGGCAAATTTGTCCGCCTGCTCCCTGGCCTTCTGGTCATCGACGAGCAGCCTGCCGGAGATGGAGCGGATATTGAGGATGGACATGTTTTTCTGAATATCCATCATCAGGTACAGGCCTTCCTGCTTTCTGTCCTCCGTCAGGTAGACGATTCCCTCCTGCAGCGCCCTGGCGTAGGCGGTAAAGCGCATCTGCCTTCCCTCCAGCGTCACCTGCCCGCTCTGGCTCGGCTCGATCCCGACGATCGCCTTCATCAGCTCGCTTCGTCCGGCGCCGATCAGCCCGGAGAAGCCCAGGATCTCCCCGCGCCGAAGCGCGAAGCTGACGTGCTCAAACTGCCCGGCGGCGCTGTAATCCTCCGCCCTGAAAATCACATCGCCGACCGCCTGCGCCTTGGGCGGATAATGGTCGCCGATGTCGCGCCCCGTCATCTTGCTGACGATCGTGTCCTGATCCAGCTCCCCGATGGGCAGAGTGTCCACCAGCACGCCGTCGCGCAGAACGGACACGCGGTCGCTCAGCTCAAAGATCTCGCTCATGCGATGGCTGATGTAAAGGATGCCGATGCCCTCCTTTTTCAGCCTCCGAATGATCTCAAACAGCTTCTTGACCTCGTCCTCCGTGAGCGAGGAGGTCGGCTCGTCAAAGATGATGACCCGGGCGTTCGTCGCCATCGCCTTGGCGATTTCCACGATCTGCTGCTCGGAGACGGAGAGATTTCCCATCTTCTCGCCGGGATTCACCTTGCCGTCGAACCAGCGGAGCAGCTCCTCCGCCTTTCGGTTAAGCTCCTTGTAGTTGATCCAAGGATTGCCCGAATTGACAATGGCGCTCAGGAAGATGTTCTCCGCCACCGTGATGTCCGGGCAGTTCACCAGCTCCTGGTGAACAATGCTGATTCCCGAGCGAATCGCATCGAGCGGTGTCTTCATCGCCACCTGCCTACCATTGACGAGAATCTCCCCCGCGTCCGGCTGGTGAATGCCCGTGATGATGTTCATCAGCGTGGACTTTCCCGCGCCGTTTTCTCCCACGACGCTCAGCAGCTCGCCCTCGTTCAGCTCGATGCTCACATCATTGAGCGCGCGAACCGTTCCGAAGGATTTGCTGATATGCCTGGCTGCCAGCAATTCCAACCGCTTCACCCCACTTCCTGTTCTCGCAGGTCCGCTGATTACAGCTGGTTGTTGTAGGCAGGCGTGCTCGCCGGCGCATCCCAGAGGTGCTTGAGCTCATCGTCCAGCTTGAGGAAGGAAAGCGAGACGCCGCCCATCTCCTGCGTGGTGATGAAATTGCCCGCCACAACGTCATAGACCCGGATGCCGTGCTTGGCGAGGATCTTCTCCACATCCTGCGTGATGATGCACATCTCCATCAGCGTCGTGGAGCCCATGCCGTTGACCAGAACGACAACCTCATCGCCGCTTTCGTACGGCTTGTCCTCGATGAGCATCTGGCACACCCGCTCGATCATCTCATAGGAGGTGCCAAACGGGATATTGCCAGCGCCGCCCTCGCCGTGCACGCCGGCGCCGATGTTGGCCTCGCCCTCAGGCGTCTGCATCATCGTCAGGCCGGTGACGGGATGGGTGCAGCTGGTCAGCGCGATGGCCAGCGTGCGGGTATTGTCCCGCGCCTTTTCAAAGACGCGCACGCACTCATCCAGCGAGCCGCCCTCCTCGGCCATGGCGCCTGCCGCCTTGATGGAGAACATCATGCCGGCCATGCCGCGGCGCTCCTCCTCCATGCCCTTCGGGGCGGAGGCGATATCGTCATAGAAGACCACCTTGCGGATCTCCATATCGTCCTCAACGCACAGGGCATACGCCATGTTGCCGTTGACCACGTCGCCGGCATGGTTGGCAATGGTCAACAGGATGGGGCTGCCGTCATCGATCGCCTTGATTCCCTCATAGAACACTGCACCGGACTGCGCCGTGAAGATGTTGCCCAGGCAGTCCAGATCGTACATGCCTCGTCCAACCCAGCCCATCAGGCCCGGCTCATGGCCGCCGCCGTTGCCCACGACCAGCTTGACCAGTCCCTTTTTCTTCGGCTCACGGCGCATCATGTTGTGCGTCCCCTCCGGCAGCACAAGCTGCTTGCGGAAGGCCTGCGCAAAGCCGCGCATAGTCTCGTCCATGATCTGATCCGGGTGATTCAGAAACTTTTTCATGACATACTCTCCTTCTTTCACTCAGTCGCCGCTTCGGTTGTCATCTCTGCCTTATGCCATCGCGTTCATATAATCGCTCATGCCGCGAATAATCAGGCTCATCGTGGTCGCGCCGGCATCCACATATCCCCTTGACTTCTCGCCCAGGAATCTGGCGCGCCCCTTTCTGGCGACCATATTCCGGGTTTCCTGCGCGCCCTTCTCAGCCGCATCGGCCGCGCGGGCCATGCACTGCTTCAGGGGGCAGCCCTCCGCTCTCGCCGCAGTGAATGCATCACACGCGGGGGAAAGCGCGTCAACCAGGGTTCTGTCCCCTTCCTTGGCCTCGCCGATCAGCTTGATCTGACGCAGCCCGCTCGCGAGCATCGTCTCAAACTCCGCCGCATCCATCTCCTGCACGTCGGCCAGCTTTTTGCATCCGCCCTTGAAGAAGCTGCCCAGAATCGGCCCGATCGCGCCGCCCATCGCGTTGACCAGCGCGTCGCCCGTAGCCTTGAGCACCTGTGCGGGCGTCTCCCCGGCGGGCTGCGCAAGCGTCTGCAGGACAGCCTTAAAGCCCCGCTCGACCGTGATGCCGTGATCGCCATCGCCGATAAAGCTGTCCAGCTGGCACAAATGCTCCGTCTGCGTCAGAATCTGCTCCGAGATCCTCGTCAACATGTTCTGCAATTCCTGTGCATTCATCGTTCAATCCTCCCGTTTATTCGTCACAGCATTGCCCTTGCGGTTTCCACCGTGGTAATCAGCGTCCTGAAAAGCTTTTTCTCTGCGGAGACCCGGAGAATCGGCGCCTTATCGATGCCGCCGGCGAGGCAGATGGTGCTCTTCGCCTTCCCGATTTCCTGCAGATCGATGCCCATATACAAATCCCTGCGGCTCCAATTGACCAGCTCTCCGTGCGCATCCAGGAACATACCCGCCAGATCGCCGATGCAGCCCAGCGCGCGCAGCTCGTCGATCGCGCTGGCGGCAACGGGATTCATGGACATGGTCGTCGTCTCCAGCGCCAGACTGCTGGCGCCAAAGATCGCGATATCCGCCTTCTCGGCCATCTTCCACACCGCCCTGTTGATCGGATCGTTCATCAGCATTTCCTTGCTGGAAAGCGAATCCACATACAGCGGCGCGTTGATCGGATAGGTCAGCGCATTGAGCTTCTGGCCAAGCTGCTGGAGAATGCGCGTGGGCATGACGTCCATATCGTCCGTGAGAATGGCGCCGTTGAGCTGAAGCACACTGCAGCCCGACACATGCTGATAGGTCAGCGCCGAGGCGAACTCGGATATGGTCTTTCCCCACGACGACGCGATGATCATGCCAGGCTGAACGATCGCAGAGAAATAGTCCGCAAAGAAGCTCCCCAGCATTTTCCGCGTGTCCGAGCCTGGCGGCGTCTCCAGCGCAATGCACTCGTCCAGATGGTACTTCTCCATGACCGATCTGCCCAGCGCCATGTTCTGAGACCAGGGCGCCTTGATATGGAATGTCACAATCCCCTTGTCGCTCGCCTCCCGCAGATAGCGGGAAACCATCATCGGGGTAATATTGAAACGCTTTGCGATTTCGTTCTGTTTGACCTTGTCGATATAGTACAGCTTTGCAATCTGCGCGAGTAGGAAGTCTCCTTTGGCCATGCTCTTCCCCCTAATCATCGGTCGGCTCGTCTTTATGTTATTTCTAACACTTTTGTTATTTACAATTTCATTATACGCCAGTTTTTGGTATTCGTCAATACTTTTTACAAAAGTAACTGCGACAATTGTGAATGTCTTCACATCTTCATGCGGTCCAGGCCCTGTGCGTTCTGAGCGCGCTGCAAATGCCTCCAGCCTGCCGGCAAACGGTTGAACGCGCAGGCTGATCCTGCTATACTCTATTCAACCGATACATATTCAGGAGGTTTTGGATATGACGAACATTGCTATCCTCGGCGCGGGCAAGATCGCGCTGGCCATGGCCAAAACACTGCGGGGCATGAAGGCCCGCGGCGAAGGCGTCTGCCTGTATGCCGTAGCCGCCCGCGACCTTGCGCGCGCACAGGCGTTCTGCGAGAGGGAAGGCTTCCAGGTTGCCTACGGCTCCTACGAAGCCATGCTCGCCGATCCGAACGTCCAGCTGGTCTACGTCGCCACGCCGCACTCCCACCATGCCGAGCACATGAAGCTGTGCATCGAGGCAGGCAAGGCCGTGCTGTGCGAAAAGAGCTTCACCGCCAACGCCGCGCAGGCACGCGAGGTGCTCGCGCTCGCCAGGGAGAGGAATGTGCTGGTGACCGAGGCCATCTGGACGCGCTACATGCCCTCGCTCCAGATTCTCCGGGATATCATGGCCTCCGGCGCGCTGGGCGACGTCAAGATGCTCTCTGCAAGCCTGTTTTATCCCATCGATATGGTACCCCGGCTGATCCAGCCCGAGCTGGCTGGCGGCGCGCTGCTGGACGTGGGCGTCTATCCGCTGAACTTCGCCTGCATGCTCTTCGGCAGCGACCCGGTTCGCATCGACAGCAGCGTGCAGCTGACCGAAGCGGGCGTGGACTATCAGGAGAGCTTCACCCTGCACTATGCCGACGGCCGGATGGCCGTCCTCTCCGCAGGGATGGGCACGCGCTGTGACCGCCGCTGCCTGATCAGCGGCAGCAGGGGCTATGTCGTCACCGACAACGTGAACAACATCAAGAAAATTGAGCTGTTCACCGAGAGCGACGGCTTCACCGCGCCCAGGGTCTTCCCCGTGCCCGAGCAGATTACCGGCTACGAATACGAGGTGCGCGCCTGTCTGCGGGCGCTGAATGAAGGGGCCATCGAATGCCCGGAAATGCCGCATGCGGAAACCATCCGCGTGATGGAGCTGATGGACACGCTGCGCAGGCAATGGGGCGTTCAGTATCCGTTTGAGGCGTAATCCCTAATTGGGCAACAGGCTTGTTATTGATACCCTCTCGCCGGAACGGGCAGGGCTGGTAAAGCAGGGATCAGGCATCGGTAGGCATGCCCTTCGCTGACTGAAAGAGACAGGCGATGTCCCAGCGTGGAAAGCTGTGCGGCAAGGCCCGTGGCGGTGCGCTCCAAGCCCTCTGCACCGGCAGCGACCAGCTTGAACTGGGACACCGCTTCAGCGAGCCGCTTGCTGAAGGACTTGATGTTTCGGGTGAAGTTGTCCGTCTGCAGGGGCAGTGCCAGCGCTGGGTCGCGGAGGGCTTCACGCATCGGGTTCACCTGCCTTTCAAAATGGAAAAGGCAGTCCTGCCAGACTGCCACAGAATATTGATTTGAATTTAGCGGTAAATTCGGGTATACTGTTGGAGGAGGGAGGGGGTTGACGAGTACCGTTCCAATCTCCGATTTGAAGAACTACAGTGAAGTGCTGCGTTCCTGCGATGATGGCGCTACGGTCTATCTCACCAAGAATGGCCGGGGAGAATACGCGGTTCAGAGCCTTGCCGAATGCGAAAAGCTTCAGGCTGCGGTCAAGCTTCTTGCAGCGCTTTCAAAGGGTGTCGAGTCCTATCGCAAGGAGGGCGCTCTGACGGTTGGTGAAGCCTTTGCCGGTACGGAGGACTGACATGGCGCATGTGATTGTTTCCAAGGAGCCTGCCCCGATGAAAAAACTCTCTTCTTTTCTTCTGGCCTTTCTTCTGCTGATGCCGCTTGCCGTGCTCGGTGAAGCGGCTGATGCGCTGACCCTCTTTGTGGCGACCGACCTTCACTACCTCGCGCCGGAGCTGACCGACCACGGTTCGTGCTTTACGCAGATGATCGAGCGCGGCGACGGCAAGGTCATGGCGTACAGCGAGGAGCTTGTCGAGGCATTTGTCACGCAGGTCATCGCCCGGCGCCCGGATGCGCTCGTTCTCTCGGGCGATTTGACATTCGACGGCGAACGCGCCAGCCATGAGGCGTTGGCGGACAAGCTCGCGCGCGTGGAGGCTGCGGGCATTCCCGTGCTGGTGCTTCCGGGCAATCACGACCTGAACAACCGCAGCGCCGCGCGCTTTGTGGGCGAGGGCTATGCGCTTGTGGACAGCGTGACGGCAGAGGCGTTCCGGGGCACCTATCAGGCATTCGGCTATGACGACGCGCTCTCGCGGGATCGCGCGTCGCTCAGCTACGTTGCCGGCATCTCGGAAAAGCTGCGCATCCTATTGGTCGATGTGAACGATGCCAACCCGCAGGGAGAAGCGGAGGCGCAGACGCTTGCCTGGATCAAGGAGCAGCTCGCGCAGGCCCGGCGCGACGGCTGCCGTGTGATCACGGTCAGTCATCAGAGCCTGCTGAGCCACAGCAGCGCGCTGTTTTCCGCAGGCTTCTCCATTGGCAACGCCTACGAATTATATGAATTGTATGCAAAAGCACCCGTTCTGTGCAACCTGAGCGGACACATCCACATGCAGCACATGCGTGCCACCGAGGAAGGTCTGTGGGACATCGCCACCTCCTCGCTGGCGGTTTCCCCCAATCAGTACGGCGTGCTGACGATCACGCAGGACGAATTGACCTATCGCACGGAGACGGTGGACGTGTCCGCGTGGGCAGCGGCAAAGGGGCTTCATGACCCCAATCTGCTGGACTTCGCCAGCTATTCCGAGGGATTCTTCAAGGAGAGTGCTCGCCGAAAGGCGCTTGCCGCAGCCTCGCAGGATGCGCGGCCGGAGCAGCTTGCGGACTACTTTGCGGCCCTTAACGCAGCATACTTCGCCGGGCGCATGGACGCCTTTTCGCCGGACACACAGCGCAATGAGCGCTGGAAGCAGCAGCCCTCGTTTCTCTCCCTGTATATCGAGAGTATTTTGAAGGAGCCGCCGCGCAATCACTGTACGCTGACCCTCTCGCTTGAATCAAGCAAAACGCAGAGCCGTGTGGATTCGGGATCTGATTGACGCGCTGCCCGGGATCGATCGGTCAAGGCGCCCTTGCTATACCCGGGAGATCCGTTTCTGCCACCCTTTACCCTGCGCATCCGGTTTTAGCTTACAGCCGCAGTCCCTTGATGTCCTTGATTCGGGACAGAATGATGTTGCACGAGCAGCTCACGACGCCGGGAAGCCGGTCGATGACCTCGTGAATCAGCGTCTCCATTTCCTCGCCGGAGGCCGCCACGGCATGAACGTGGAGCTTGTCCCTGCCCGTCACCCGGTAGACCTGGGTGACGGTTTCGTTTTGCCGGAGGATTTCCGTCACCTGCGCAAGCGTATCCGGCTGGGTCTCCACCTCGAAATAGCACGACACCGCGCCGCTGATCTTCTGCGGATTGATGATCGTGGTGTATTCCTCGATGATGCCCCGCTGCTCCAGCGCCTGAATTCGGGCCTTCACCGCCACGCGGGAGATGCCCACGGCCTGCCCGATCTCCGAGTAGGAGCTGCGGGCATTTTGGATCAGCATTTGCACGATCTTCTGATCCAGCGCGTCCAGACCCTCAAGAAACATGGAATCAACCCCTCTGTCGCCTTCGTTTTTTTTCATCATATCACTTTGCCAACAAGATGACAATACAAGGTTGACTTTGCTCATCTGTTCCGTTATAATTCAGTCAAAACGCAAGTTTAATCTTTCGATTCGGAAGTGTACGAATGAACAGAGACCTCACCCAAGGGCCGATCATGCGCTCCATGCTGGCCTTTGCGCTCCCCATGATTCTGGGGAACCTGCTGCAGCAGGGCTACAACATCGCGGATACGCTCATCGTCGGCCATTTTCTGGGCACAAACGCGCTGGCCGCCGTCGGCTCCTCCTTTACGCTGATGACCTTTCTGACCTCCATTCTGCTGGGGCTTTGCA